>SMWK01000076.1 GCA_004356895.1 Gammaproteobacteria bacterium | reverse complement strand
GCTATCGCCCATTCAATAAATTGTTCCTTCGTAAGATTTGGCTTGTTCAAGTGAGTGGTTTGGCCGCGTTTATCCTTAACAAAATTCCAGATGAGCGCCTGCATCTCTGTGTCTCACAAAAACAGCGCGACAAATAAACCGACGACGGCAATGCCAACGAACGCATAGATTTGGTACCAGACACCACGAATCATCGCCTTATTTCTTAGCTTCATAAGCAGGCAAACCCACGACGACGCAATGGCAGTGATCGAGATGGTCAATGCAGTGCCGTACGCCACAAGAAAACTCTGTGGCGGAGTCCAGACGGAGGAAAGAATGAATTGCAGGCTCGCAGCCGTTAATATGGTCGGTGCCAGACTCAGCGAGAAACCGCCGATGCCGTGGCCAATTTTCTTTGCAGCTGTCATGTTAGCTCCTTTGGTGGTCTGTAAATTCAGTTTTTTCACGGTCCGAGATAAGCCAGCATCTCAACAATGGCTGCCGCTTCCGATCGGCCCCTCCTGTAAGCATGCGCATAGTCTGAAGGGACCGAGCGGGCCAGCATCATGTGAGATGTGGCTAAGGCCTGGGCACCCTCATCGTCGATGAGGGCATAAACGTAAGCGACCAGTTCCTGCATCTTGGGGTCGAGTTCGAGTCGTTCACAGAGCCCGGCAACCAGGCCGCAAGTCACGGCATGACGCTCAGACGGTTCCTGCAATTCAGTCAGACAGAGTGAGCGGATCCAGATATGCGCCGCGCGCGCAACCGCATCGGCAGTCTTCAGGGAGTGATCCCCTGCAGTGTTATTCAAATCGTCACCACCGTCGCTTTTCATTCCCGCAACTTAGAGGAGGTGCCGTTTTGTCTCTTGTCTATTTCGGTCAATTTCGATTCAATACACCTAGCATGTTGTACGAACCGACTACACTGGCATCACTTACTACGCTGTTGGCAACCTCACTTCGAGAGGAATACGGCATTGACCCGGAGCCGATCTATTTACAGGCCGGTGTACCGCTGACGCCCCCGGAGTCACCGCAGCTACGATACCCATTGGTCAACATCCGCAAGTTATGGGACTTAAGCAAAGAAGCATCCGGTGATGAGACAATCGGCCTCAAGACTGGCCGGTACGCCAAACCGGCGCATTTTTACGCTTTTGGGTATTCATGGTTGGCGAGTTCTACCTTGCTCGACGCAATGCAGCGACTCACTCGCTACTATCAACTGATGTCTACGGCGTCGGCGGAAGTCACTATGACCGAGAAGGCCGACAGCTATGCACTGTCCGCTGTTTTCCCTGACGAGTCAAAATCACCGCCGAAAGAAGGCATCGATTGCGGTATGACCGCCATATTGGCGTTGTGCGACATTGTGGCGGAAAAGGAAATTCGCCCGCTCCGCGTCGAGTTGACCTGTCCGGCTACGGTGCATCCCGAAGCTTATCGTGACGCGCTACGCGCGCCCATCCGGTTCAATGCCGAAGTCGGAACACTTCACTTTGACAAGGATTCCCTGCGTGCGCCGTTGCCTCACGGAACCCCAGACGTCGCAAGAGCGACTGATAAAATCGCCGAGCAATATATTGAAACGCTCGATCCGCACAAGGTTGCGTCACAGGTGAAGCGTTTGCTCATTGCTCTACTGCCATCGGGCAAAGTGGATCAGAATCTCGTTTCAAGCCGTCTAAATCGCAGCGCGAGTACCCTGCAACGTCAATTGCAGTTGGAGGGCATGAGTTATCGAGACGTGCTGGAAAGCACTCAGCGCGGTCTTGCGGAGAACTATCTGCGTGACAAAAAACACTCACATGCACAGATTGCCTATCTGTTGGGTTTCTCCGAACAGAGCAACTTTTCCAGGGCTTTCAAGCGCTGGACATCATTGACTCCGCGACAATATCAGGAGTCTTCGGAACACGGATAGTCTTTCCTCCCGAGAAATGGGGGCGGCTAGTCAGCCAGTAACACGAAAGACTACCCCCGTGCACATAGCGCCGTTGCTTCCCTTTAGGCGCGGGTTTTTTTGTTGCACTCTGGTTCCCCTGGGGCGCGATCACTCTTGACGTCAAATGAATCGAGGTTGAGGCGTTTTGCCAAGCCCCAAAAAGAGTAGCCCAGTAGCCTGCTTGAACAGACCACCGGACCTGACCAGTCCGACTGTTAGGAGAGCAAAATGGCTACAGAAGAATCTACCAGTAAGAAACCAGTTTTTTACTGGCTCACGCTCGCAATCATGTTTGCATCGTTCGTCGCAGTGGCGCTGTCATGATCAATATAGGGATAGCAATCACAATCCATGCTTACTGAAATCACATTGAACCCCTAATCGTTGACTAAGAGTTGGTGGACCAAGTCTGGTCAGCCCGGTATGCCGGGGAGATTGACGACACCACCGCAGCGATTGCCTGGTTACTGGTTGCCGGTTGAATCCTGGCCGGCACAGGCAGTAAGCAACCGCTGAAAAGCGATACCGCGTAAGGCTCTCCCCACATGGCCCTACTGTTGTCTCCTGCCTGGTCTGCATAGGTCCGCAAACAAAGGCAGTGGTGACGTGAAATGACAAGCTATTGAATGGTCGCGACAAGACCAATCAAGGTGAAATCAGGATCATTCTGTACGGACTTCAGGAACTCTGAAAAGGAACTGAAATGAGACTGCCAATTGTACTGTTACTGATCCCCCTGGCCGAAACTGCCAGGCTCAAAGAGCGTGAGGACCAATGGATAGCGAGGCTCTATCCTGCACTGAATGGGCGGGCGGCCTGATGGCGAGCAGGCGGATGCCACCTAAGTGGAACATGGTGAACAGTCTATTAGAGACAGTACTATGGTTTGCCGCTAGCGCACCGGTGTTGTTCGTGGTGGCAGCGGTAGTGCTTGCGCCTGAGCTGGTCGCCCTAATCTTCGCATTATATCTCTGGCGTTCGGTTAGTGAGACTGCCTACTAAGCGCGGCTGGCCGATTCGCTTGGCATTATTGCAGAATACGGCGCTCACCTGAATATCGCCTTGTTGCTATAATTCGGTATACATACCACCTGCTACTTACACTCCCAACGGCTGTGATTTAGACTGCTTACTTGTCTCATATTTTCTCATTAGCATGTTGCCTGGCGGCTCACCTATCGGAGTTACAATGAGATTTTCGGAACTATCAAACTATGAATGCCTCCCCAGTAGAACTGGGGGCTCCCGTTTTTACTAGCCGAATCCAATTAGAATGACGATCAACCAGAACACGATAGACCAGATCCTCCGGATTGCCATGATCGCTCTTATCGTCATCTGGTCGATAATGATAATTGCACCTTTCGTCAGCATCCTGCTTTGGGCCATCATCATTGCGGTATCTGCATATCCGGCAGTCATATGGCTGGCTGGGAAGATGGGTGATCGTCCCGGCTCGGCAGCGACAATCTTCGTCCTTTTGATGCTGATCCTGATAATTGGGCCGATAGCCGGCTCGTTACCCGGATTTGCGGATTCTGTGCGATCCCTTGTCGAGCAGATTCAGTCCGGCTCCCTCGCCGTTCCGGAAGCGTCTGATGAAGTCAGGCAATGGCCGATTATCGGTGAACAGCTATACAAATTATGGCAGCAGGCGGCGACGAACCTCTCTGGATTGTTGACCGAGTTTCAACCACAACTGAGAAACGCAAGTGTCAAAATTCTTTCCTCTATTGCAGCTGCGGGACTCGCCACATTGCAATTCGTGGTTGCAGTTATTATCGCCGGGGTCATGCTTGCCCACCACGAGCGTGGGGTCGCACTGGCAAAACAGTTCGTGCAGCGCATCGTTCCCGAATCGCCCGACCACTTCCTGGTGCTTACCGAGAACACGGTACGTGGCGTCACGTTGGGTGTGGTAGGTGTCGCCATCGTGCAGTCGATACTGGCTGGTATCGGATTCGCCGTAATTGGCATACCAGCGGCCACACTCTGGGCGCTTCTCTGTTTTGTTCTCGCTGTCTTGCAGATCAGTATTGTTCTCGTCGTCGTGCCGATCGCCATCTACGTTTTATCAAATCACGAGTTTCTTCCGTCAGCGCTTTTTATTGCATGGAATATTCCGATACTTGCACTCGATAACGTTTTGAAACCGGTCCTGATGGCGCGCGGCGTGGACGCACCGATGCTGGTGATTTTTGTTGGCTCAATCGGCGGTTTTATCAGTTTTGGCTTTCTCGGGTTGTTCTTCGGCGCAGTCGTGCTGGTTATTGCCTATGATTTACTGATTGCGTGGCTCGAAGACCCGGTGGCCGCTCAAGCTCGGGCGACCACGTCTACTGACTGATATCCTCTTTCGGCAGTTCTTTGCAGATGTCGGCTTCAACAATGACCCGATCCTACAGGCCTTTTGCGACTATCGACCACCCACCTGTAGCAACCGCAGCACCTGTCGTTAGCGTGACGGCGTTGGTCCTGGACTAATCGATACGCGCCAGGTTGCCGCTGGCGTCGAATACCACGACGCGCCTGACACCGCCGTGTTGTTCATAGATCCAGGTATTGCCAGATCGAGCCGCGGGTTCACCACATTTCTTCAGTACCTCATATTTACCGGGGCCATGGCGCCCGCCAGCAGTGATGATGTGTGTCCCACAGCGTATGGAATCGGCGGCAAGAGCGAGTTCCATCAACAGCGTCGAGAGCAGAATAACCGATGCGACGATCCATTTTGACTTGCAAATCATTGTTTGTACCTCCGGTAGTCGAGTGGTGACTTCCCAGAATATTCTTGTTTACGGGATGGAATATTCAAGATCTTTGATGACGGCCAGGCCGGACGCAATGCGGAGATCCGCGCCAGCCGCCATGTCGGCGATCAGCGCTTGTATCGGTGACCGTACCCGGAGCGAGCCTGTGCCCGATATGCCTGCAAACTTACCTTCGCCGTCGACTAGCGTAAATGTGCCATTGCAACTGCCGACTTCGCCGTTGCAGGTCAATTCTGCATACACGACGTCTTCAGCGGATGCCGTAATTTCGCAGTGGCCGACTGTCTCCAAGGTGCCCATCTCCAGGTTAAGCTTTTGAATGATTGGACACATGACGAAGGCCTCGTGCAATTCACCGCGCGATGACTCGACATACATGACCCCCGTAAACGCACCGAGGAACATCATCGTCCTGGTATCCACCTGGAACACGCGACCTGCGGCCTCCCACGGAATGATCGCCTGCACGGTGTCTTGCTCGGCCGCGTAAACCGGTGAGAGGTTCAGCAGCAACAATGCCACTGCCAACATCAAATAACTTCGCTTCACGGTCATTACCTCGTCTCCTGTTCTGTCATGTTCTGAAATCAGCGCACCCCACATCACTTAGGAGCGTGCCTGCACGTCGCCAATCTGGTATACGCCGCAGGCCAATGGGGACATTCCCGAATTAGCGTATTTATACACTAATTCGGGAATGACCCCATAGCGTAAATAATAACCTAATTTCTTTCATTTTTTCTTTCAACTGGTTATTGCCGAAGAATCTTTCATTGTTTTGACAACGTAGCGGGATGTTGCCTGACAACCCATAAAGATGCAGTACGAAGCCATTTGATACACATTTAATTAAGTCACTGGTTACCAGTTGTAGTTGATCCCCATGAACAAGATCCGATTCGTATCGTATTCACCGACGACCTGGCCCCAGCTACCGCCATTATCGATCCTGGCGTCACCATAATCAGCGAAAGTCAGCACGCCCCCTAGACTTCTGCCGTTGGCGAACGTATAGGTCGCACCGCCGGACAAGCGGATCTGACGATCGATGGGCATGTCGGCCGTTCGTTTCGACGCATCCGTCGGGTCTGTGTCATAGGCGACCCCGGTATGAAAAGTCCACGGTCCGCCAGTACGCCAACGCATGCCAAGCGC
>SMWK01000075.1 GCA_004356895.1 Gammaproteobacteria bacterium | reverse complement strand
GGAAAGGGTGAGGCTCTCGAGACAAAGGGTAAGATACATCTTGTACCGCAAAGAACAACCGTCCCTCAAATGCCTCGCACATGCACCAGACACGACAGAAGGCAAATTTTTCGAGGGCTCGTTGTCCGTGCGCCCAGAAGCTCAGCCCATCCTGTGCAGTGCGCAGATCTTGTTGCCTGATGGATCTTTCAGGTACGCCAGGTAGAGTTTGGTTGCGCCGCCATCGCGCACCCCAGGTGGGTCTTCACACATCGTGCCGCCATTGGCGATGCCAGCCGCATGCCAGGCGTCTGCTGCAGCTGGATCTTTCGCAGCAAAGCCGATCGTGCTGCCGTTGCCGTGAGTGGCGGGTTCGGTATTTATCGGCGGGGTGATCGCGAAGACGCCTGTCGGCGTGCGATAGAAGCAGCGACCTTTCGGGTCCATGACGCCCGGCTCCACGCCGAGCGCGCCCAGCGCGGCATCGTAGAACTTCTTGGACTCTTCAACGTTGTTGGCACCGACCATGATGTGACTGAACATATGCGTTTCTCAAGTAGCGAAAAGCACAGACTACCGTAAACGATGGCTATTGCGAGTTTGGAGTGACACTGAATCTCAGACGATGGATGCAAATTTGCGACCCGTGCGGTTGCGTCAATTACATGAAAATTTACTCAAGATGAAGGAACCGATTAGCGCCGCTTGTGGCCGTTCAGGCATGAAAATGATTCGGATTTGAGCGGCAGCTTTTTGTTGCAGCGCGGGAAGAGCCTTTCGGCGCATTGAGCGATCTTCTTGAGCATCGAGTGCTGGATATACTCCTGCCATCAGTCCGCGGTCTGTCGCCGAGCGAATTCTACAAGCTTTCATTGGTGGATTCGCATGCCCGAAATCGTTAGTGTCTCTTCAAGCGCCGATAAACCGAACAAATAAGGACGCGCCGTCATGCCCCCAGAGAACCCATATTCGAGCAGGAGTGCACGCTATTACGCTGTGGGCCTGCTCATGGTCGTCTATACCTTCAATTTTATCGACCGGCAGCTGCTCGCAATTCTTCAAGAGTCCATCAAAGTCGAACTCGAATTGTCCGACAGCCAACTCGGGCTGCTGACCGGCTTCGCGTTTGCGCTTTTCTACGTCACCGCCGGTATTCCGATCGCCCGTTGGGCGGACCGTGGAAATCGCCGCAACATCATCTCTTACGCGGTAGGCATTTGGAGTTTTATGACGGCCCTCAGTGGCCTGGCCGCCAACTACGGTCAGCTCCTCGCCGCGCGGGTTGGCGTTGGGGTCGGAGAAGCTGGAGGCAGTCCACCTGCGCACTCGATTATCTCCGACATCTTTCCGCCCGAGAAAAGAGCGAGCGCACTGGCTTTGTATTCGACGGGTGTCAACATTGGTATTGCGTTCGGTTTTCTGTTTGGCGGGTGGCTGAATGAGATCTTCGGCTGGCGTATCGCATTCATGGTGGTTGGTATACCCGGGCTCCTCATCGCGCTGTTCGTCCGCTTCACGCTCAAGGAACCAATACGCGGTTTGTCGGAGAACCGTGAAGTTACTGCAGAGTCGAACCATTCATTCTTCGACGTTCTTAAACTTTTGTGGAGCCGCCTCACGTTCCGACACATGGCATTCGGTGCCGCACTCAACGCCTTCGCGGGTTATGCAACCGCTGGATGGACGGCTTCATTCATGATCCGCAGCCACGGCATGACCACGGGGGAACTTGGAACTTGGTTAGCCGCTATCTTGGGTTTGGGAGGTGCTATAGGCGTCTACTTCGGCAGTCTGTTCGCAGAAAAGCTCGCCGTCAGAGACGTGCGCTGGTACATGTGGCTGCCCACCATAACGGGCATTATCTGTTTACCTTTCATGGTGGGCGTGTATACAGCGAGCACCCCTTACGTTGCTCTAACGCTCTCGATCATACCGGGCTTACTTTTCAACGTGTACCTGGGGAACACTCTTGCCATGACTCACGGCATGGTGGGTTTGCGCATGCGTGCAACGTCGTCGGCAATCCTGTTTTTCATCTTGAATCTGATTGGGCTTGGAATAGGGCCCTGGGCTGTCGGTTTCTTGAGTGATCAACTCGGGGCGTCACTAGGATCGGAATCGCTGCGCACAGCGATGCTTTACCTCCTGCCGGTCGCGATGGCCTGGTCCGTGTTGCACTTCTACCTGGCGGCGCGCACGCTTAAAAGTGATCTGGCCAACGCACCTGCGTAAACACAGTCCTCGGATCCCGAGCAACTACCTGACCCTTTTTCTCAATTCGCTGACGACTGAAGCCAGGCGTCGTTGTTGGAGAATAACTAGGCATCATCCATGCTGGGCTCCCCTGTACGTCTATGGTGTGATCAGTGGATCACGTCAGGTCCACTAAGTAATGTGCGGCCTTTTGAATTGGCGTGATATCGAGAAAATGTCCGGTTGTGTTTAGGGTTATCGGAAGCCTGCTGATGGGACGATGTCTGACACGCTGAAGCTGTTGGTAGCAGGCTTCGGATAAGCTTCAGGGGCAGATAGGAGCCTGAGAGCCGCCGCTCAAGCCCGCGGTCGACTGATGTTTTCAGATGTATTAAACCAGAACATAGCCTTGCATCTCGGAAACGTTTGTTTATTATCCCTGGCCTTTCACGCTACTCGGTGAAGCGGGCGTGAAATTATCCACAGTACCTGTACTGGAAACCCCATGTGTTCCTACCTTCGGCATTCTGACTATGCCTGAATCGGCCTCGCACGGTGAAACAAACAGGTAACCAACTACGCTACAGAGGAATTACAGTAGATGGCCAAGATGAAGAGGAAAAAGGGCAAGCGTATCCCTTGGAACAAGGGGCGCGAAGTGGGACAACGAGCCCCCTTGAGCCTTTCAGAAGTGGCTCGTGTGAAAAAAATGCTGGCAAAACGTGGTGATACGGGTCTAAGGGACCGGGCGCTATTCCTAACAGCAATCGACAGCATGTTACGCTCGCCGGACCTTCTCGGATTGACTGTTAAAGATGTGAGGAAGCGCAATCGTGAGATGCGCGACGTGCTTGAACTGACGACAGCTAGACACGGGCAAGGAGTCCGATGCGAGCTGTCGAAGATCACGATTCGTGTCCTAGAGAAGTGGATCAACCAATCCGCTAAGAAACCAAGCGATTATCTGTTCACGGGACGACTTGGTGGAGGTTTGACGCCGTTATCGGCCCGTCAGTTTAGCCGTCTTGTCTAGAACTGGACGGAGGGTATTGGCCTTGACCCCAGTTCCTTTGGAACGGAGTCTCTGCGAAGAACCTGCGCTAGCCACATATTAAGAAAAACTGGCGACATTGAGGCCGTTCGGATCATGTTGGGGCATCGGGATATCGGGACAACGGCGCAATATTTGGATTGTTCCTCCTAAACTTTACAGGAATGACCGTCGTTCTTTTGGCTAGGGCACTGCAACACAATATGGAGAGTGCGTGTTGCCCGCGAATCCGGTTTTTTGTAGAAGGCGCTAACTGATCTTTGGTCCGTATATGGACTCCCCCTCATTGCAAGCATCCCGTTGTTGACATTGAGGTATCGACTGCTCACGTATATTCGGCCTCTAGCATCTGCACCGACGTTAGTCGATGCTGGGTCATGATGGGCTATTCGCGCGCCGGGTCCCTATCGGTTGTACGGGATTGATGCCCTCGGACATAATCGGGGTTTGCCAGCGCCGGTTCGACCTGTTCGCCATCGTTCAGATGCTTTGCAATCGTGTGTGCGGAATCTCCTATTGGTTAGGTTTCTGTCTGGACTAGGCTGCTTTTTTGATCAGCCCTTGTTTGTTTGCTTGGTAGTCGGTTCCATTGTGCAGCATCGCCCATGCCATGCGCTTCGGTACTGCGACGGTGCGCATACCTCTAACGCCCTGAGTTCGAAGCGTCAACTGGGGTAGTGAAAGATATTCCGGTGACTTCCCAAGCCCTTCCTATGTATCCTGTAGCTGCCTAACGCCGGAGTAACCTAATGCGCCAGATACTATTTTTGCTCATTTTGTTCACGCTGACCGCCTGTCAGCAGGAAACGAGTACCGAAACGACCGAACCCGGTACCGATGCCCTAGACGCGACCGTAGAGGTGGCCGAATCTACCGAGGTGGTTGTCGAACCCGCCTTTTCTCTCGCAGACAGCCTGGCTGGTCGCTCTGAAGCGGACCGTGCACGAGATGCTGGCCGCAAACCGGCTGCCGTCATTGAATTTCTCGGTATCGAACCCGGTATGACAGTTCTGGATCTGTTTGCTGCATCCGGTTGGTATACCGAAGTACTTTCCCATGCGGTGGGGGCTGATGGCACAGTCTATGCGCAAAACCCGGGATTTATGCTGAGTATGCGCGATGGCGCTAACGACAAAGCCATGGCGGCGCGACTGGCTGCCAGCACCCTCGGGAATATCCAGCGCATCGACCGGGAAATCACAGACCTCGGCCTGACGGCGGAATCTCTGGATGCTGCGCTGATGGCGCTGAATTTCCACGATGTATACAACAGTGCCGGTGCCGAAGCAGCCGGTGGCTTGCTCAACGCCGTGTATGACGCACTGAAACCCGGCGGCGTACTTGGACTTATTGACCACGTCGGCATTGCAGAGAACGACAATGCTGCTCTGCATCGAATCGAGAAGTCGAAAGTCCTGGAGGTCGTGCAACTTACCTCCTTCAGCGTTGAATCTGAAAGCACGCTCTTGAGCAATCTGGCTGATGATCATTCCTCAGGTGTCTTCGGACCTGACATTCGCGGCCAGACGGACCGATTTTTGTTGCGGCTGAAAAAGTGACGGGCTCTCAGTCTTCAATGGCGGAATAAATGATGTTCTTCAACTGACCGCGGAAGTTGAAGGTCGCTGAGGGCATCAGCTGGGTCATTCCGACAGGAAACTCGGGTTGGGCACCGGAGCCACTCATTCGCGTTGAATCGGACAAAAAGAGAGTTGCACTTTCGGAGTACACGGCACGCGAACTGGATACATTAGTTGGCGAGCGAGTAGCGTGCCTGCGAGAGCTGAATGGATGGCTATCGGAG
>SMWK01000074.1 GCA_004356895.1 Gammaproteobacteria bacterium | reverse complement strand
CCGGGGAAAATTATGTGGCAGCTACCGGCAGTCGTCGTGTTGGTTCTATCGTTCTCTCTGCTCGAGTCTTTCTGCCTGCTACCCGCGCACATGACCTCGCTCAAAACCGTGGCCCACGCCGGTAAACGCCACTTCGTAAAAGTGTTGGAGCGAAAGTACCGCACCGCATTGAATTCGGCGCTGAACCACCGTGGCATAGTGTTGGCTATCTCTTTTTCCATTCTCGCTTTCATCATGTTGGTCATCGGACCGCGGTTACCGTTTGTGCTCTTTCCCCAGGACGATGCACGCATGTTGTTCGTTAAGGTCAGTGCACCCATCGGCACGCCATTGGAGCAAACCGAAGCCATCACCACCGCGATCGAAACGCAGATTCAACAGATTTCGGGTGATGAGCTTCGCGCCGTCACGGCGAGAATCGGCCATCAGGACGTCACGGGCGGCGAAAAGGAACGTGGCGACGCGGAGAACGAAGCGCTGGTCACCGTTATTTTCAAAGATCTGGACCGGATGCACACGAATACCGAGTGGATCGAAATTTTCAAACAGCAATTGGTTCTGCCCGACCAGGTTCGTCTTGTATTTCAATCTGAATACATCGGACCACCCTCAGACCAACCGGTCACCATCCACCTTCTGTCTAACAACAACGAGACACGGCGCGCGGCCGCACTGGAAATTTATGAGTATCTGGTCACGAGACCGGGTCTTACGGAGGTGGAAATCGACGAACGGCCCGGCACCCCGCAGATCGATCTCAACCTGAATTACGAAAAGCTGGCACTTCTCGGCCTCGACCCACAGGACGTGTCGCTGACGGTGCAGGCATCTTTTTTCGGCATAGAGGCAACCGAACACCGTGGGCTGGATGAAACCACTGCACTGCGTGTCCAGTTCGATCCAGCGTCGCGCCAGGATCTACACGCGTTGCTCGATATGCCGGTGCGCGCGGCTACTGGTCAACTCGTGCGCCTGCGTGACGTCGTCAACCCGCTGGAAGTCCCCGCGGTCAACCGAATATTCCATCGCGACGGGTTCCGCGCCACAACGGTGCGTGGCAGCTTCACGCCAGACAGCGGTCACTCCGCAATCTCTTTTGCCCAACAATTGGAGCGCGAACTCTTACCCCGATTTGCCGGTATATCCGACCTCGAAATATTAATCGGCGGCGAGGCCGAAGATACCCAGGAAACGACGGCTGAACTCGGTCAGGCGGCCATACTTGCCGTTCTGGGGATTGGTATCGTCATCACCATTCTGTTGGGCTCATTTCTGGAAGCGATTTTCGTTCTGGTCGTCATCCCGTTCGCCATCGCCGGGGTGTTTCTGGCTTTCTATCTGCACGGTCTCGCGCTTTCCATGATAGCCATGATGGGTGCCATCGGGCTTTGTGGCGTGGTCGTGAACGCTTCCATCGTCATGGTGGATTCCGTCCACCGCCGCCTGAAGCCCGATCACGCACCCGCCGAAGTTCGTGGACTCATTCTGGATGCTGTCGTGGAAAGACTCCGCCCGATCATCGTCACCACGTTGACAACCCTCGGTGGGGTTCTTCCGACGGCTTACGGAATTGGTGGTTACGACAGCATGGTGAGCCCGATGTCGATTGCCATTGGCTGGGGGCTGGTTTTTTCCACAGGCGTGACGTTGTTTCTGGTGCCGGTACTCTACACGTTGGCGCGCGACATCAAGCAGTATCGCTCGGCTTCAGCCGTAAGCCATCTCGAGCAGCTCTAAGACATCGAGGATCTGCACCCAGTAGAACCAGGTCGCGGCAACAATCACCACCAATGATAACCCTGCAGCAATTTTTTCCAGCGTTGCCTGATTCATGAGCCACCCCTCATCATGAAAATCCAATCCAGCGCCCCGACGCGGCAACCACGAACCAGGTCGTCATGGAAGCCACGGCAACGAGGCGCAAGGTCCACGGGTTGATCGTCGAATGATCATATCGCAGCAACGGACGTCGTATGGTGTAGACAAAAAAGATGCCGAAAGCCAGGCTCGCCATCTTTGCCCAGAAAAAGGAGTTGTAGTAGAGCTTGATGGCAACCGCAGAACTCATGAATATGCCCGACGCGAGGAGCACAACCAACGCGACGCTAAACCACTTTTGAGTGTGCTCGATCACGACTTCGGACGGCACATCTTTGAGTAAAACCCCAAGCAGGCGCAAATCGCCCGTCAGTACCATGCCACCCAACGTGAGCATGGCTAGCAGATGAAAGACCTGCACGACCGCGAAAACACCGCCATAAGCTTTCGAGATCGACGCAAGCCAGGAAGTGTCCAGCCACTGGAAAAACGCGAATACATCCATCTATGAAGGCCTACTCGAACTCCGCCATTTCGTGAACGCAACCGGCTAACCAATACATGAAGTAAGGCATGCTCTGATGGCAGTCGTACCAGTCGTAAGCCATCAATCTCCCAGATGCGACAACGCACGACCACAGGGCGAGCGACGCGCCAGCACCGTTGCGCATGCGCTTCGGTGGGATCGGATCCTTATCCCAGCTCCCGACCGCGGCTTTCATTTTGTTGCGAAATAACAACGCGTTGATGCCTGCAGCGACGAACAACACCATTTTCATGCGAAACCAGATACTGTTTGTCGTGCGCACCGGCACCGCATAAACCAACAGGAGACCCGAAACGACCATTATCGCGAAACCGATCATCATCGGCGTTTCGAGCCGTCTGGATATGGTGGATGCTGGCACACTGGTGAAAGCCCAGCCGAGCATGCGCAGGTCAATGACGACCAGCATGCCGAAAAACAACGCCAACGTCAGTACGTGGGTGGATTCGACCCAGCTGTACATGTAATAGGACTCATGCAGCGCGGTGCTCCACGCGTGCGTATCCAGCCACTCGGCAAAACGCAGCAGAATTTCGTTCAGCAAATTTTCTCACACCCCCACGAAATGTTTTCCACGCCATCTCTTCATGGGTGGTACTGCAGAAAACGAACATTGTTTCATATTGCAATCGAGGAGGTAACCCGCAGCGCGATTCTATTTTTCGCCAGCTGAGTTGGTGCTCAGGCGTCGATTGAAATATACTTTATCATCGTGTTCTGCTTAACGCCTTAGAATCGATAAATGGCCATCGAGCTACCCTCGGCAGAACAGGCTAACTCTCTTCTTCGAAGAATACTGATACCCGCTTTCGTACTTACGCTCGTCTATCTTCTCATTCTTTCTGTCGGCCTGGTTGGGACTGGATTCAAATGGGCAAGCGGTGGTCAGGACGGCGCCAGGCAACTGTTTGCGTTTGCTACCAACCCACTTATGGGTCTCATCCTTGGCATCCTTGCCACCGCACTGGTACAGAGTTCCAGTACGGTCACTTCGGTCATCGTCGGGCTGGTTGCCGGTGGCCTGGATGTGCACACCGCGATACCGATGATCATGGGTGCGAATATCGGTACCACTGTGACCAATACGTTGGTCAGCCTCGGCCATATTACCCGGCCTCAGGAATTCCGACGTGCCTTTGCCGCGGCAACGGTGCACGACATGTTCAACTTCCTGGCTGTCGCGATTTTCCTGACTCTTGAGCTGTTGACCAGCTTGTTTTCTGCAAGCGGTCAAGGGTTACTACAGATGATCAGCGGACCAATCGCACAGACTTTTGCGGGAAGTGCAGACGTCGATGTTAAAAATCTGAATTTTATCGGGAATCTGACCAAACCCATGATTGCGATCTTGCACGATAAATCAGGGACCGGGCTGCTTGATGGCATGGATCCAATCAGCGGAGGTATCAGTATGGTCCTCCTCGCCCTCATCATGATTTTTGCAAGCATTACCCTGCTCGGCAAAACGCTCAAGAAGAATCTCACCGGCCGCGCCGAGCGCATCTTTCATGCCGCCATTGGACGTGGACCGATCAGCGGCATTACCTCCGGTACGATTGTGACAATTCTGGTCCAGAGCTCATCAACCACCACCAGTTTGATCATTCCTATGGCCGGGTCCGGGGTGATGAAACTCGAACAAATACTTCCCTTTACGCTTGGCGCCAATATTGGTACCACAATTACCGCGCTCATCGCTTCCCTGTCTGGTGGTGACTACGCCGAGGCCGCTCTGCAGATTGCGCTAGTGCACTTGTTTTTCAATGTTTTCGCTACTGTACTGATCTACGGAATTCCGCCGCTTCGCGCGATTCCCCTGAATGGTGCTACTTGGCTAGCAGATATCGCTATTCGCAAACGCACCCTGGCAATTGCCTATGTTGTGGTCCTGTATTTCCTGCTCCCGCTCGGTATGCTGCTTATTGCACAACTTTTTACCACAGACAAAACACCCGAGGCAGGCGCCAGCAATCCGACATCGTATTCGCGTATCGAAACCCAAGTTCATCTCCGTCCTCATCTCCTATCTAGATTAGATAGGCAAAAAGGAGAGCTGCCATGTTAGAAGTTTTGAGAGCTTTGTTTGGCTACGGCCGGAGTCAGTATTCGCTGGTTGCACAGGCCACCAGACAATTTCTGGAAATGTTGGATCTGGGCCAAAGTCTGCTTGAAAAGACTCAGCCTCACCTGCTGGACAGGAATGCCGGAGATCACCTGCTCAAAGAAGCACGCGACATTGATAAGTCAACGAACAGATTAGTCCGAACAGTGCGAAAAATACTCATCGCCCACCTGGCTTTTAATAAACAGGATGCATCTGCCTGTTTGATTCTCATGTCGGTGGTCAAAGACGCCGAGCGTTTGGTTGATGAATGCCGGAGTTTGCTGCAACTCACGACCCTGGTCGAGGACCCGGTACCGGAAGAGTACAGGAAAGCATTATCCGGGCACTGTAGCGCGGTAATAGACGTCTTAGTCGATACCCGCACGGCCTTCGCGGAAAACGACGAAGTCAAAGCCCTGGAGTTGGTGGAAACGGAAAAACCGTTTATCGATTCCATGAAGCCGGTGCGGGATAAAATTCTTGACGACAATAACCTCAACCCCCGCCAAGCGGTCGTCACATCCCGTGCATTTCACATAATTCAACGCATTCGCGCCCACCTCGGCAATATTGCCAGCACGGTTGTTTTCCCCGTGCATCAGATCGACTTTACCAGACAAAAGTTCGTCAATGCCGCCAGGCAACGTTTGCACAAATAAGCAGGCAAGAGGCTTTATCAACAGTACCTTTTCCCGCTAAAGTTGCGGTGCCTATATAAAGGGACGTGGGATGTATCAGGAATTAAGTAGTGCGTGGAACGAACTGACCGCACCCGGGGCGCAGTTCGAAGTGACTGAAGTGAACGTCCGCGGCGCGATGATCAAAACCTATGTCAACGCGCCACAGAGCCTCCGGGAACTCTGGCAGGCCTCTGCCACCTTCGCTGACAACGATTATCTCGTCTACCAGGACGAGCGATTGACCTACGCGCAAGCCCATGTTCAGGTTGCGGCAATTGCCAGTTGGCTACAAGCACACGGGGTACAGCCCGGCGACCGCGTGGGGATCGCCATGCGCAACTATCCGGAGTGGCTGCTGGGTTACTGGGCTATCGCGTCGATGGGTGCGGTGGTGGTGGGTTTGAATGCCTGGTGGATCGGTCCTGAGATGATCTACGGGCTCAACGATTCTGCGCCTGCGGTGTTGATCTGCGATGAGGAACGGCTTGCCCGGGTGCTCGAACATCGCGACGAGATTCCAGACATGATTTTCGTTGGGGTGCGCCTGGCCGAGGTGATCGATGGCGTGGTCCCCTGGAGCGAGCTGACGGCAAACCCTGGAACGCTTCCCGAGGTTACGATCGACCCCGACAGCGACGTCTGCATCTTCTACACCTCCGGCACCACCGGCAATCCAAAAGGCGCACAGTTGACCCATCGGGGTTGCGTGGCAAACGTGATGAACCTGGCGTTCTGGGCAGCAACGCTTCAGTTAGTTGCACAACGTGCCGGTAAAACTGCGACCGATCCAGAGGCGGAAGTTGCAACGATGGCCGCGTTAGTCACCACCCCACTATTTCACGTCACCGCAAACAATTGCGTTGCCCACGGCGCAACACTCGCCGGCGGCAAGTTAGTACACATGTACCGCTGGGATGCCGGGGAGGCGTTGCGGCTCATCGAGGCCGAACGCATCACAAACCTCACCGGTGTACCGGTAATGGCCCGCGAGGTGATCTCGCACCCCGACTTCGCCACAACCGATACCTCGAGCCTGGTTTCGCTAGGTGGAGGCGGCGCCCAGCTGCAACCGGATCTCGTGAGCAAGATTGACAAGGCAGTAGACACCGCTCGGCCCAATACCGGTTACGGCATGACCGAAACCTGCGGGGTTATCACCGCGATTTCCGCCGACTATTTTATCGACAAGCCTGAAAGTGCGGGACCGGCGCTGCCTGTTTACGACGTCAAATGCGTAGATGATGACGGTAACGAAGTGCCACAGGGAGAAACAGGCGAACTGTGGGTGAAAGGTGCACCGGTCATTCGTGGTTACATCAACCGCCCCGATGACACGGCCGAAGCAATCACTGACGGCTGGCTGCACACCGGTGATATTGCATACATCGACGAGGACAACTTCATTTTCATCGTCGATCGCAAGAAGGATATGGTGATTCGCGGCGGAGAGAACATTTACTGCGCCGAAGTGGAAAATGCGATTCACGAAATCAGCGAAGTGGTGGAATGTGTCGTGTTTGGAGTGCCCGATCAGCGCCTCGGCGAAGAAGTGGGTGCAGCTGTATTTCTCAAAGAAGGTTGTAGCCTCACGGCAGACGAACTACGCAGTCACTGCGCAGAACGCATTTCGCGGCACAAGTTACCCCGTTACATCTGGTTCATGGACGAAGCGCTACCGCGCAACGCCAATGGTAAGTTCATGAAACGCGACCTCAAGGAGCAGCTCGACCCCGCGCAAGCAAGCTAAGGCATGCAGGAACATGAGGCTGTGGACGAAGTAAGGCAGAACGGGATCACCCGTTCGAAAAAAGAACCGAGAGCGGTTTCAAGGATGTTAGGCTCCCGATCAAACAGCTATCACTGGAGGAACCGATGAACAGTGGACAGGATGGATGGAACGTGTCTCGACTGGCGGGCGCGCTCGGCGCTGAGGTGCACGGAGTTGATCTATCCACAGTTGATGACAGCGAATTTAATACCATCGAATCTTTACTGCTCGAGCACCTTGTACTCTTTTTTCCCGCACAAACGCTGACAATAGACCAACACGTCGAGTTCGGCCGTCGTTTTGGGCCGCTCGAGGGACATCCCAATTTGAAGAACCCGTTCACCGAACACGATGAGCTCTTCGAGCTTGCCGCGAGTCACGGTGGGGTCGCGGACGAGTGGCATACCGACCTCACCTTTCGGCCGGAGCCCGCCCTCCTGTCGGTACTACGAATGGTGAAATGCCCGCCAACAGGGGGCGATACCATGTGGACGAGTTTATATGCCGCATACGATGAACTCTCGCCACCGATGCAGGAGCTATGCGAAGGCTTGACGGCGCTGCACGACGCGTTACCGCACAATCATCCGGAGCAGATGACGATACATCCCGTTGTGCGAGTGCACCCGTTAACTCAAAAAAAGGTTCTATACGTCAACGAACATTTTACCCGTCGGATCGTCGAGATGAACGCTACTGAAAGCCAGGCACTCCTCGATTACCTGACCAAGTGGGTCAGCAATCCACGATTCACGATCCGCTATCAATGGCAAGAGAACACGGTCGTGATCTGGGACAACCGTTGTACCCAACATTTTGTTTTGAACGATTTCGACGGGGAAAGAGTCATTCAACGTGTCACCGTGATGGGCGATCGACCGGAGGGGACTGCGGCTCCGCGTTGGGAACCCTGGGTGCGCCCGGGAAGACTATCCGCTGCCAGCCGCCACGATCGGCAACTACACCGATACCTCAGCGAGGTCGCTCAAGCTGAGGCGAGCGACTAATGCATTTCGATAGCAAAATGCCACGATAATTTATGGACATCAACCAAGCAAGTGACTGGCTGGACGCCGAATCCATCCAACGTATCGAAGTGCTCATGCCGGACCTGGCGGGGATCGGCCGCGGCAAATTGATCCCGCGGGACCAGTTCCTCGACGATTGGCGCGGGGGCAACTTACGCGTACCCAACTCACTGTTGAGTCTCGGCATCGAAGGTCACTTCGTGGAAACACGCCCACTTGGAGACATGGAAGAGGATCTCATCCTCGAGCCCGACACCAGCACGCTCGTCGTAACACCGTGGGGGGCAACCGCAACTGCCAGCATCATCTGCAGTGCAAGCTTCGGTGGACAACCCGCATCATTCACGCCACGTGATCTTCTGCAACGAATCATCGCTGCATTTGCAGAACATGGCTGGGCACCCGTAATCGCCCCGGAACTCGAATTTTTTCTGCTACCTGTTGACGACGACGATAAACGCGTTAAGCAATTTTCTCCGTTTTCCGTCGATACCCTGAATCATTTTTCGGGGCTCTTCGATGATATTTACCGGTTTGCGGGTATGCAGAATGTCGCAATCAACACCTTAGTACAGGAAGCCGGAATCGGTCAGTTCGAGATCAACATGATGCACGATGCACCGCTCACAATTGCCGATCAGGTTTTCTATTTTAAACGCCTTGCGCGCCAAGCGGCGGCCGATCACAACTTACAAGCGAGCTTCATGGCAAAACCGTATCCAAAGGACTACGGCAGTGCCATGCACATACATCAGAGTCTGGTGAGCACCACGTCCGGAGAAAACCTGTTTGCGACTGCGACTGAAGAAACCACTCCGTTATTCCTCTCCTACATCGCCGGTCTGCAGAAATTCCTACCAGCCGTAATGCCTTTGCTCGCCCCTTACGTGAACTCTTATCTACGCGTCGGCAGCGACATGAGTGCACCAGGCAATACCCATTGGGGGTGGGACAATCGTTCAACCGGCTTGCGAATACCGTTCGGTGGACACGAAAGTCGGCGGGTCGAAAACCGGGTACCCGGCTCGGATGTGAACCCATACCTCGCAATTGCTGCAAACCTCGCCTGCGGTTATCTCGGTATGGTCGAACAACTAACGCCGAGTGCACCAATCAAAGATACTGGCTACGGGCGTCGCTCGCAGCGTTTACCTCGACACTACCTTGCGGGGCTTGATGCCCTGGAGAAGTGTATACCGTTGCGCAAACTTTTTGGTCGGCAGTTTGTGGAGCTGTTTGTCGACGTGAAGGAATCGGAATACCTGACCCACCATCAAGCGTTGAACCAGTGGGAAATAGACAACTTGTTGACTCGCGTCTGATCCACTGACGCACAAAGAGGAATATCATGGCTATCGGAGACAACCGCAGTCAAACCCAGGCCTGGCAAGAGTCCGACAGCCAACATCACCTGCACCCGTTCACGACTCATCCAGAACTACGCGCAACCGGACCCCGCGTGATCACTCGGGGGGAAGGTGTGTACATTTACGATTCCACCGGTCACAAGATGCTCGACGGAATGTCTGGGCTGTGGTGTGTTCAGCTCGGCTATGGGAATAAGGCGTTGGTCGAGGCGGGGGCCGAAGCACTGGCGAAACTTCCGTATTACAACACCTTCTTTCAAACCACTAATCCCTACGTAACAGAGCTTGCCGAGCTTGTCACAACTCTGACCCCGCCCGGACTCGACGAGATGGTTTTCGCGAACTCCGGTTCCGAAGCGAATGATACCGCCGTAAAACTGATTCGCTACTACTGGAACCTCAAGAAGCAACCCACGAAAAAATCGATCATCACACGCGAACTCAGTTACCACGGTGTCACGCTGGCGGCCGCTTCGCTCACCGGGCTTACGCCGATGCACACGCAGTTCGACCTGCCGCTTCCGGGTTTCCACCACATCGGCCCACCCCCTTACTGGTACGGTTATGGCGGAGAACGTTCGCCCGCGGAGTTCACCGACGTGTGTGTTGCCGCGTTAGAAGAAAAAATTATCGAACTTGGCCCCGACAACGTCGCCGCCTTCTGCGGTGAGCCGGTCATGGGTGCCGGAGGCATGATGACCCCACCACCCGGATACTGGCCCAAGATTGAAGCGGTGTGTCGCAAATACGACGTGTTGCTCTGGAGTGACGAGATAATCTGTGGTTTCGGACGTACGGGTGCCTGGTTCGGTTGCCAGACCTATGGGTTCAACCCCGATATCATCACCGTGGCAAAAGGCCTTTCATCCGGCTACCAGCCTATCTCTGCGACCATTCTAGGTGGCGACATCGCCGAGACCATCCGCTCCGCGGATCAGGAGATGGCGCACGGTTTTACCTACTCCGGTCACCCCGTCACAGCGGCCGTGG
>SMWK01000073.1 GCA_004356895.1 Gammaproteobacteria bacterium | reverse complement strand
GACTGCTATTTGCTGCACAGACCTGGGTCTGTCTCGCACCTGTTCCAAAACCGCACGGCGGGTGCTGTCGGCAAGAGCGAAAAACACCTGGTTCATGTTCATTCCATTACGGTAAGTCACTACTTACGGTAAGTCAACGCTTACCTTAGTTAATGAAATAGTGAAACTGCTTTGTTGGCGATATCGCTCAGGGGGATTCTCGATAGCGGACACCCATCGAATGCCTGCACAGGAGCACTGCACCGACTGACTGATTCAGTCCTCCTGCGGTTGGAACAACTGTGCATGAATCCGATGCCAAACGTCGAACCGGTCCGCTGCCAGTGCCGATAGAAGTGCTTCGTGCTCCTGATCGAAAGCCATTACCTGCTGTTCCGATAGGCTGGCGGCTATTCCTCGTAGGGCACGCATCCGGCCACGCCAACTATCGCGGGTGAAGGGAATCTGCTCGTCGTAAACGAACAAACCCACAAGATTGAAGTCTTCGCGTGACCAGCGCGGCTGCGGAGGCATGAGGCCGTCCCAGTCGGCGCCGCTCCAATCCGGGTTGTACTTCAGTACCAGTTTTTCAGAGGCACGCACAAGCGGATCGAGATGGGGCATAAAGCTGAAGTGAGAGACCAGCAACTGCCCGCCTGGCCGTAGCACGCGGCGAACTTCCGGAATCGCACGCGACAGATCGAAGTACATCCAACATTGGTTCGCCGTAACCACGTCGAACGATTGATCAGGGAAAGGCAGGTCTTCAGCGACGGCAACGTTGAACTCAATGGTCAACCCTTCCCGGACCGCTGCGCTGCTCGCCATCTCTATTTGACTCGCGGAAATATCGATGCCGCTGACTTCGACTTGCTCGCTCGCGAAACGCCGGGCGAGAAGGCCAGTTCCGGTGCCGAGATCCAGTAGATGCTGCCCCGGCAAGCCAATGTTCAGGGCCAGCAGCTTTCTGTAGAAACTATCTGGTGGGCCCGGTCGATATCGGTCGTAGTCCCGGGATGTTTTCCCCCAATCAATGGCCCTGCCCGCATCGATGTTGCGAAAGGATTGGTCCGGCATCATTCATATCCGTCTGATCACCGAGGCGATTCTAACCCCGCAGCCCGACGTTCTTTTCTAGGTTGAGCGGGCGCGTCACTCCTCAAGTGTTGTGCTCAGCCGTTCGACTGCAAGTAGATAATCTTCCATGAACTCACGCATGACGGTACGAGTGGACTGAATACTGTTCATCAACCCGACACCTTGGCCAACGAAAGAGGTCGCGAGTTGTTTGGCACCCGGGTGTCCGCCTTCCGCTAGCTTGGTGATTTTCGCCAGTGGCGCTTCGCTCACCAGTGATTGCAACGGCATGGGTAGAGGTTCGGGCGCCTCTCCGGATTCCCAGGCATCGGTCCACGGAGAGCGAAGCTGACGAGAATATTTGCCGGTCCGTGCTTTGGAACGAACCGTTTGTCTGGAACTCGCCTGTATGTATTTTTCTTTGATTACCGGAGAAGTTTCCGCTTCGGTTGTGGTCAACCACATGGAGCCAGTCCAGGCGCCCGCTGCACCCATGGCCATGCAAGCCGCCATCTGGCGACCGGTCACAATGCCACCAGCGGCGAGTACGGGAACGTGTGAGTCCTTCACCGCATCGCAAACCTCCGGCACCAGCACCAGAGTGGACACTTCTCCGCAGTGACCACCCGCCTCTGTTCCGGCAACTACCAGCACGTCCACCCCCGCATCCACCTGTTTGGCGGCGTGTTCCTTCGCGCCGACCAGCGCGGCAACGACCACACCGTTCTCCTTACCCATATCGAGCATGTACCGGGGAGGTACACCAAGCGCGTTGGCGATGAGTTTGATCGGATGCGCAAAGGCCACATCAATTATGTTGATGGCCCGTCCCGGTGTTAGAAAGCCGCCGCCGCGCCCGGTCTGGGCATCGTACACACCCGCCGTATCGATCTGGTGTTGCGCCAGGATATTGGTGGCGAACTGGCGATGTTCGTCGGGCACCATAGCCAGGATTTCCTCAGGGGAGTTGTTGTCATCGGTTATCGCCATGCTGGTTGGGGCGATCAAGTCGACGCCGTACGGCATACCGTCTATGTGTTCATCAATCCAGTTCAGCTCGATTTCCAGCGTTTCTGCGTTATGACCGGCAGCGCCCAGCACGCCCATTCCGCCAGATTTCGATACTTCGACGACGACGTCGCGACAATGAGTAAACGCCACCAGCGGGAAATCGATCCCCAATAGATCGCAGATTGGTGATTTCATATGCGTGCCCCTCCTGCGGGTATATGACAAATTCAGTGCAAAAAAATTTAGGCGCTATGATAGCGCTTTGGGATAGGAGGCGGGGACTATGGGGAATACTGGCAGGAAAACGATTCGATCTTTGCTGATGCTCGCAGCCGTGATTTTAATCCCGGCAACCTCGCTGGGTCATGGTAGTGCGAGCGTCGCAGAAATCGAAGACCGAGCGATTGAATTCCCGGATACCGCGGAGTTCATGACGCTCATCGTCGACCTGCATACGCATTCCGTTTTCTCGGATGGGCACGTCTGGCCGAACATCCGCGTTGCGGAAGCACTACGAGATGGTCTGGATGCCATTGCCATCACCGAACACCTGGAGTGGCAACCTCATCTGGAAGACATCCCCCATCCGGACCGGAATCGCTCATACAACGTGGCGGTGGAGAGCAACCCGGAAGGTTCGGATCTCATCATTATTGCCGGATCGGAGATCACCCGCCGGGCACCCCACGGCCACATGAACGCCGTTTTCGTCCACGATGCCAACGCGCTCGTGCGTGTTGGTGCCGTGCCTGAACCATTTGATGCGAGGGAATATTATGTGAACTCAACCGTTTGGACTGCTCAGGAAGTGCTGGATGCCGCAAACGAACAAGGCGCGTTCACTTTCTGGAATCACTCCTGGAGCAATTTCACCAACGCTAAAACGGAAATATTAGAATTTCACAGGGCCAACGCCGCGAACGGCAAGCTCCACGGCATTGAGGTGGCAAATGGCAGAACCTATTCCGCAGAGTCTTTCCAGATCGCCCTGGATCACAACCTGACGCTCATCGGCGTCTCTGACGTCCACAACCTGATCGACTGGGATTATCAACCCCACAACGGTGGGCATCGCCCGGTGAATCTCGTGTTCGTGCAGGAACGCTCGGCGGACGCGATACGAGAAGCACTGTTCGCCAGACGAACGGTGGTCTGGTACAAGAACCTGCTGATCGGTCGACCGCTCGAACTCCTGCCGTTATTGCAAGCATCCCTCAGCGCGGATCATGCGGCCTACCGTCCCGCTACCGAGGTGTTGGAAGTCACCCTGGCGAATCATTCAGATGCGAAAATGATGTTGCGGAATTTGACCGGGTTCAGCATTGGGGAACACGACATCATCGAAGTACCGGCTCATGGTGAGAAGACTTTATATATAAGAACGGGTGAACGACTCGAAGACGTCACGCTGAGCTTCGAAGTGCTCAATGCACTCATAACCCCCAACGCCCATCCCATCCTCGAGTACTCGCTCGAGATTGACGATCCGGGACCATAACCGAATTGACATCCAGCCCCGACAAACTCAGATTAGCCTTCAGGCCATACAAGGAGTGGATGATGCGGACACAAAGCTTGAGTTTCTTGAACTTAATGATTCTCCCCGTGGTGTTAGGGATGTTCCCGCTACCTGTTACGGCAAGTGACTCTCTCCCGATCGGCCAGTTGGTCATGCAGAAGTATTGGGTTGTCGTTCATACAGCACCCGACGGTCTACGCTACACGATCAAAACCCTTGACGGCATCGTCGTCCAGGAAGGTCTCACCGGCCAATTGTTGGCCGATTTATATCCGGGTGTGTATGACACCCTGAGTCATGCAATTGCCAAACCACCCGCGCCCACGAACAAAATCCCTGAGGTGAAAGAGCAGACCACTACCCTGGATCTCGAGTCTCCACCGCGATAAAACGGCTTGATAAGGAACGGTCTCGCACAGCGCGTAAATTTACCGAGAGGGTATTGAGTGCCACTACATAAACGGGTTTTGATAAGTAATCGAGGCGAAATCGCCATCCGCATTGCCAAGGCGGCGACAGCACTGGGTATGGAATCTGTGAGTGTGTACGCGCCGATAGACGCGCTTTCGCTGCACACTCGATTTACCACACAAACACACGAGATCGGCAAAACACAAGATCCAGTTGACGCCTATCTAGATGTTGAAGCCCTTGTTGAGATAGCGAAGTCGAGCGGATGTGACTGCGTTCACCCGGGTTATGGTTTCCTGTCTGAGAACCCTTTGTTTGCCGAGAGAATGGAGGCCGAGGGGATAACTTTCATTGGTCCACCACCCGACGCGCTCTCATTGTTCGGGGACAAAGTCCGGGCGCGCGATCTCGCCCAGTCCTTAGCTATTCCCATTGTATCTGGAAGCCCAGCATCCCTGACCTCTCCCCTGGAAGCCGCGAACGTTGCCAGCGATCTCGGCTTCCCCGTGATGCTCAAGGCATCGGCGGGCGGCGGCGGTCGCGGCATGCGGGTCGTCAACAGTGTTGAGGAAATGAGTGAGGCGTTTGAGCGCTGCAGTAGCGAGGCGAAGGCGGCCTTTGGAGTTGGATCGGTTTTTGTCGAGCGGCTTGTTGAGCGTCCTCGCCATGTCGAAGTGCAGGTTCTTGCGGATTCACAAGGTAACGTGATTCATCTTCACGAACGGGACTGCTCCGTACAATTGCGAAACCAGAAAGTCGTTGAGGTGGCACCGGCGCCAGGTTTAGACCCTGCTTTGCGGGAGAAGATGTTTAATGATGCGATCAAACTTGTGCAGGCAACCTCATACGTCAATGCCGGGACAATAGAATTCCTCGTTACCCCCGAGACGGGTGAGTACTTTTTCATCGAATGTAATCCGCGAATTCAGGTTGAGCACACGATTACCGAGCAAATCACTGGTATCGACCTTGTCGAAGCACAGTTCCACATCGCATCAGGTGCGACGCTGGCATCAATAGGTCTTGCTGACCAGCAAGCGGTGGGTGCCCCTCGGGGGTTTGCTGTGCAGGTGCGCGTCGTCGCCCGGAGTGCGGGGCGTATTACGGCGTACAAAGAACCATCTGGAACGGGCATCAGAGTCGACGCGTGTGGTTACCTGGGTTACACCCCGCCTCCGCAGTTCGATCCCCTGCTGGCAAAACTGGTTTGTACTTCCAGCTCTCTACTATCGCGGGGTGTACAATCGCCGGACGAACCAGCCTCTGGCTCGTCTTTCGTCTCGGCCGTCGACAGGATGCTCCTTGCACTTGACGAGTTTCATATTGGCGGTCTGCAAACCAATTTGCCTCAGCTGCGTGCCATATTGTCCCACCCGCGGTTTCGCGCAGGTGATGCCAGAACCTCCTTGTTGACGGAAGTATTGGCAGAAATCCCGGAAATGACCCACACCTCCACCACTTCCAACAGCCATGCACTCGCGTTGCTGGATCAACAAGCTGCAAGCATGAGCACGGGTATAACGTCGTCAGTTTCTTCCCGAACACTCGCGCCATCACTAGCAGTGGAAGATGGCCAATTGGCAGTGATATGTCCCACGGAGAGTTCCGTCGTTGAACTTAGCGCAAGCGAGGGAGATACCGTGGTGTTGGGCGACACGCTACTCGTCGTCAGTGCGATGAAGATGGAAACTCTGGTTACGGCGCCCTGTTCGGGTGTCGTGACTGCGATGTCGTCACTGAACATCGGGGATAAGGTGGCAGCGGGGCAAATAGTTGCGGTGCTAGCCCCTGCACAAGGGGAACAACCATCGGCGTCACCTGGAGCAGATCCCGCCTGGGGCCAGGTACTGGAAGAAGTCAGTACTCTGAAAAGCCTCGCGCTGGCGAGGTTGGCAGCGGGTTCGGATGAGCCTGGTGTGGTGCGTCAGCGGCGTCGTGGCAAGCTGACGTGCAGGGAACGTATCACGCTACTACTGGACGAAGGGACCTTTAGAGAAGTGGGTAGTGTCGCTGGCTTCGCCTCCTACGACGAAGATGGCGGTATTTCGGCGTTCACTCCCGCCAACAGCGTCGGTGGGTGGGGAAAGATCGATGAACGTACCACAATCGTCTGTGCTGACGACTTTACTTCGCGGGGCGGTCATGCGGATGGAGCGATAGGTGCGAAGAGTGGATACCTCGATCGGCTCGCTATAGAAATGCGCGCACCCTCGGTGAGGATGCTGGATGGTTCATCGGGTGGTGGCAGTGTCGCGGCGATGGTTCCCGCGCAGAAAAAGGAAGGCGAAAGCAGCGCAAAAGAAAGTTCAGGTGCGATCAAGGCGGGCAGACCGCGTGTTGCTGGTGGCGGAGGATCGTTTCTTCCCGGGCATCTGGGGAGTTCCATGTACACCGAACAGTTGTCGACGATACCAGTAGTCAACTTGTTACT
>SMWK01000011.1 GCA_004356895.1 Gammaproteobacteria bacterium | reverse complement strand
TCCAACCATTGCTTTTGATTCTTGGGCAGGTATGAGACCAACCGTAACAATAAGCGGACCCCCAAATCACGCTCTCTACCACGCACAAACAGCCAGAACCGGAACTTACTCCTGATGCTTGACTACGGTTGCAGTGGAGCCTGCAAGAGGTGTTCCTGAAGATAGCGCCGATGCGCAGCACGCCAATACGAAGCGCGCTCACTTCGATGCAGACTGTGACCCTGACCCGGCAGAATGAGCAAGTCGTACGGTTTGTTCGCTCGGGCGAAGGCGTCCACCATCTTCATGGTGTGGGAGATCGGAGCTTCGCTGTCGCTCGTGCCGTGAATGAGAAGCAGTTTTCCTTTTAACCCATCCGCCAACCAGAGATTGGAAGCGTATTCCCACGCGGCTTTGTTTTCCGTCGGTGACCCCATGTAAGCCCCAAATATGTGCATGTCGGAATCTTGCGCCGTGGCAATACCGACGTGGTAAACATCGGGCATCATGAGCATCGCGCGAGTCACAAGATAACCTCCAACCGAACTTCCCACGATGCCTACCCGGCTCAGGTCCATATAAGGTCGTTGGTCGGCCAGTTGCATCAATGTCGCGACATGGTCGGGAATCTCGTGGCGACCCAGGTTCGCATAGGCAACGTCATGAAACTGCTTGCCCCGCCCCGGGGTGCCGCGTCCATCAACGATGAAAACAATACACCCCAGTTGCGCGAGCGCGGCGTGGGCACCCCACAGTTCGCCGTACTGTCTCCAGGCAAAAGACGTCGGCAAGTTACTGCTTTGCGGGGCGCCGTAAATGGCATCGATCACGGGGTATTTCTTCGTCGGGTCGAAATCAAAAGGTTTGTAGAGCACGCCATAGAGGTCCGTCTGACCGTCGTCGGCTTTGACAACAAACTCCTCCGGGGCGTTCCACCTCAACTCCTCGAGGAACTCGGTATTGGCTTGGGACAACACCTGCAAGAATGATCCGTCGGCTCGTCTTAAGTCGACCTGTGGCGGTCGACTCACGCTGGAGTGGCTATCCAGGAAGAACTCTCTCGATGGCGAGAACTCGATCTCGTGCTGACCTGGCGCTTCGGTGAGTTGCTGGAACTGCTCGCCTTCCAGGTTCACCCGATAGAGATGGGTATCGTAGGGCCGCTGTGCATCTCCGTGCGCCGTGAAGTACACCCAGCCCGCTTCTTCATCTATCTCAATGACCTCGGCGACCGGGAACCGGCCGCTGGTTAGCTGACGAATCAGAGTCCCGTCAACATTGTAGAGATACAGATGCTTCCATCCGTCCCTCTCGGACAGCCAGATAAATCGATTGCCGTCCGGCAGCCAGGTGATGAGGCGATCAAGTGGAACCCTCAGACCCAAAACAAAAGTGTTGGACCTCTCTGTGAGAATCACGCGCGTTTTTCCGGTCATTGAGTCGGCGGCGATCAGCTCTAATTGCTGGAAATCTCGACGCATTCGTTGGAACAGCAACTCGGAGCCATCCCTTCGCCAGCCTGTTTGACTGAGGAAGTACGTCTCCACTCCGATCTTCACTTCCACCTGCCTTTTGGAAGCAACATCCAGAATAAAGAGCTTCGTTTGAGGTATGGATTGATCGGCACGAGGATTGTAGTCGTGCATCCACTCCACCACTTCTCTGGCCCCCAGGTAATTCACCACGGGAATCCTGGGATACTGGCGCAAGTCCACTTTCACAGAGGCTAGCTTCGAGCTATCGGGCGACCACATCATCCACTCGTTCCAGATGTCGTGCCCCCATGCGTGGCCCTCTACACCGTCAGTGGTAAGTTGAAGGGTTTGGTCGCCTGAACTTGCGCGTAGCCATAGATTGTGACCCTTGATCGTGGCGACCCAGCGTCCATCTGGGGAAAATTGTTCTGTAAGGTAGATGAATGGGTGAGGCAGGACCCGCGGTGCCTCGTGGTCGGTGTCTACCTTCCGACCCGGGGGTCGGTTGATCCGCTCCTTCACGTTGCGTCTTGGATCGACCTGCCAGATAACCGGGTCGCCGGGAGCCTCCTCGGCGTACCAGAAGCTTGAGCCATCCAGCATCCAGGTAGCCTCGATGGTGCCGCCTTTGAAATAAGCGTGAAATTCGAAGTAACGGTCGTACATGACCTCGCGATCTGGCTGCAGTCGTTCTTCAGCATTCGCGGATACGAAGAAACCAATGACGAGAATGAGGAGCGATCTGAAGATGAAGCCAAGCATGGACCTATCTCGGTCCTGGATAATCAACGCTAGACAGTTTGCTCCATTCGTGAGCACCCGGCCTGATGCCGTTATAGGTAGGTGGTGGTTTCCCGACCATCAGTTTCCCCAGACTGAGCGCCAGAGTCTACACAAACATGTGTTGTACCGCATCGCGGCTACAACCGTTCGGGTGCTTTGGCCTTGCCCCGAATTGATGAAACACTGCTGCTCGAAACTACTTCAACAAACACCTGTAAGTGAGAAGGTCAGTGAATCTGACTATGGCAGCAAAGGGCACTAACCGGAACTTTTTGGAGATATTTTTTGTGTCCGCTTTAGGGAAGAAAACCGTAAAGCAATCGGCATATGTTGGTCAAAGTTCTACAAATACAAGGTTGGAGCCGCAAATAACGAGCCCAGATTTTTCAAAAAAATATATAAAAAGGGCTATCGCGTCCCCGTTAAGTTCCGGTACCCATTCCGCCAACGTAGCCCCAGGGTTTTGGGATTCGTCTACACAGGCTGGCTAAAAAGACTCCTTTTTCTGTATGGTGCTCCTCTTCTGGTGCTAGTGCTTGGTGCCTGAAGTGGCGAGAGTCGGGTTATTTCGACGAGCGTGCGACCGGCAGCGTTTGCCTACGGGTATTCACTCAACATGGGTAACACCATATAGGTGGCAACTGCCGCTGCAAGGTGTTTGAGCGTGTGGCCGCTCACGATGTTGCCGCTCAGTTCGAAGATTCCAGTGTCGAAAAACTCGAATACTTTCGACAAGCCGTACCACGCAACGACCAATAAGAAGTAGCGAACGTTTGTGTATTCATGCTCTTTGTAGAGCCAACAGATAATTGGTAGTGCCAGCATCGGGTAAAACTGCACGAGCCCGTAGAAACGCAAATCTCCGCGGCCAAGTGATTCTGTCCAATTCCAGTACAGTAAGCTGGCAAGCCCTAGAACGATGAGCGCGACTAGCAACCAGCCGTTCCCTGCTTTGGCGTTGATTCGGTCAGCCACCACCGCGGCACTTATCGCCATGAAAGATATGGACATCGGTAGGCGATCCCACAACAAGCGTTCGGTGGATGGTTCCCAGTGGTAATACGCCGAACCCACGCTCACCAGCGTAACCCCAATGAAAAATACGACGTAGGGACGCGCATCTTCGGGTTTGTTAAACAGTTCGCCACGGCCACGCATCAAAACAATTAGCGCCCAGATGCCGACCGCGGCAAACGCAGCATTTGACGCAAAGTCGCCAAAGTTTGGAATCCCCCAAAGACCGCGAGTGTCGGCAAACTTGTGATACTCAAGATCTTGCGGGATGGGGTCGATCGCCAACGCAGCAACCAATCCCAGTACGAGAAGACCGATGAGAATGTTGATTCGCAGTTGTGGGGTCAACGTTCCGCTCATTTGCGCACATACCTTGCATTTTCAGTTTATCGAATCCCAACGTTCTGTCGACCTCTGACACCTACCACTCACCGTAGGAAGAACATCGCTACTCGAAAGCGGTTAGTACGAACACTGGAGAATGCGATGATGACGGTCAACGCTGGATTGCGGGACTAGAGCGCAAATCATTCGAGGAGATGGTTAACGCGTTAAACGAAGGAATCGGGGAAACCAGTCGGGGCGGCTATCGTAGAATTCGTGACAGAGAAATTCCCGTTTGATGAGAATTCAGAATTTCCGTTATAGCGTAGGCGATTTACCGCTCGCCCCACCAGGAGGAACAGGGAGGATGTGCATATATGGAATTAAGAGGATTGGTATCCATACACCAACCAACAAGCGGTCTGTTAAGCGTAAAGTGTTCGAGTCATGATTAACCTCTTTATTGACACCAACGTGCTGCTTTCTTTTTTTCACTATACAAGCGGCGACCTTGAAGAATTATTGAAATTGGACGCACTGGTTGGCGCAGACGAAATTACCCTTTGGGTACCAGGTCAACTTGAACAGGAGTTCGGTAGGAATCGAGATGCAAAAATCGCAGACGCACTCAAGACTCTAAACAGTCAGAGTCTGAGGCTCAAATTTCCACAGATTTCCCAGCAATATCCTGAGTTCGAGACGCTAAGAAGCCACCAAAAAGAGTATGAAAAACTCCATACTGAGTTAATGGCAAAGGTGAAGAACGATGCGATGAATGAAACGCTCCAAGCGGATCAAGTTGTGTCTCGATCGCCTCGATCCCACGTTATTGAGCTTGCGCGTGGAGAATGCCCATGCTTTCGGCCTCCTCGCCATGTCCGGGCGTGCAAGACGCGGCGAGCGCTTCACCGGAAGGGAGGCAGAACTCTTTTTCAACAACCTAGTCGACCAGGTTGCCGGCATGCTGGCCGCACCGGTCTCTGCAGAGACGCATGCGCAATTGGTGAGCAAATAGCGCCAGCGGTGGGTTGAACATCAAACTCGTTTCGAGGGGAAAGTAAGTCATGGCTCGCATAACCATCGGGATCATCGTCGGCGTATTCGTAATACTCGCCATCGCGTGGCCTTTTCGCGCGGACCTAGCCATCGGTGCCATCGGCCTCTATATCGACTTGAACCGTGATATCGGGCCGAACCGGGAAGTCTCATGGCAACAAGGCCCGGAATCGCCCACAGCACACCCGTCGGAACGTCCACCCAACATCGTACTCATCCTGGCCGACGACATGGGTTGGAACGATGTCTCCACCAATGGCGGCGGCGCAGGCAACGGCACGGTCAAAACCCCGAACATCGATGCCATCGCGCGCGGGGGTGTTAACTTCACCTCGGGGTATTCCGCAAACGGTACCTGTGCCCCTTCTCGCGCAGCCATTCTTTCCGGGCGCTACGGCACACGCTTCGGCTTCGAATTTACGCCTACCCCTTCCATCATGGCGCCGATTATGGGAATCGTACGCTCAGCGGATGACACGCCTCGACGACCGCCTGTTCTCAACCCTGACTTTCACCTCGTGGAATGGGAAGACATGGGCATGCCGGCCAGCGAGGTCACGCTGGCAGAGACGCTCAAGACCGCCGGTTACCACACGGTTCACATCGGCAAGTGGCATTTGGGTGAAACCAACGGGATGGCGGCGTACGACCAGGGGTTCGACGAAAGCCTGCTCTTGCAGGGCACGTTGTTCTTACCAGAGGACCATCCAGATGCGGTGAACTCAAAACAGGAGTTTGATCCCATCGACCGCTTCCTGTGGACCGCGGGTGGCTATGGTGTGCGCTACAACGGCGGACCAGCTTTCGAGCCGGAAGGGCACGTCACCGACTATTACACCGATCAGGCGGTGAAAGTGATTGAAGCCAACCGCAACCGACCGTTCTTTTTATACCTTGCACACTGGGCCATACACACGCCACTGCAGTCGACCCGGGATGACTATGACGCTTACCCGCACATTGAGAGTCATACGGAACGCACTTACGCGGGCATGATTCGCGGCTTGGATCGGAGCGTCGGGCGGGTGCTCGATGCGTTGCGTGAACACGGGCTCGAGGAAAATACGCTGGTGATTTTCACTTCAGACAACGGCGGCGCCGGCTATCTGGGCCTGCCGAACGTGAACCACCCTTTCCGGGGCTGGAAGATCACCTTCTTCGAAGGCGGCATCCATGTTCCCTACATGATGCGCTGGCCAGCGAGGATCGACGGCGGGCAAACTTTCTCAGAGCCTGTGCACCACTTCGACATTTACGCCACAGCCGCCGCCGCGGCCGGAGCTCCCCTTCCGAGCGACCGCGTGATGGACGGTGTTGATCTGACGCCGCACGTTCGCGGCGAAGCCGAGGACATCCCACATGAAACGCTCTTCTGGACCCAGGACCACTACCGGGTCGTACTCCATCAGGGTTGGAAGCTGCAGCGTAATGGACCAAATGACGAGTTCGTCTGGTTATTCAATCTGAACGAAGATCCGACGGAGCAAGTGAACTTGGCTGAACAACATCCCGAGAAAGTCAGTGAGCTCGATCGGCTGCTGGCCGCGCATCTTAGCGAGCAGGTGCCGCCGCGCTGGCCGCACCGGGCATCCGGCGCGGTTGCGATCGACAAACACCTGAATCAGCCGGAAGCGCCGGAGGATGAGTTTATCTACTATCCGAACTGATGGATGACTGAGTTATCTGGCTTCAAGCCCCACGGACGAAACACCACGTCCAAATCGTACTCTTCTTGCCACGCGGCCAACCTGGGCGTGGCGAGGTACGACCAGGGACTACGAAACGACCAGAACACGTCTACCGAGAGCGTCGTCGCTACGCGCCTCCCGTTCTACGGCTGGCCGCGAAAAACCAGCTCGTTGCCAGCCCAATGAGGCCTAATATGTCTTAAAGAGATTCGAATGTCTTCAGGCACAAAACGTTGGTGTTTCCTTGTTAGAGATCAGTTCCGAGACAAGGAAATCCCTGAGCAACCCATGCCCCGAAGAAAAGTGAAGAAAGCCGATGTGAGCCGTCAGGTAGGTACCGCACCGAGACTACGTGTGATCCGTTGCCATTCGTCTGCATAGGGGGTGGAACATGCTGGCGAACCACCTTCCCCGCTCTGCGCTTTTCGATGAACTGAGAACCGATCCTCGATTTGATGCCCTCGTTACGTTGTTGCGATCCCAAGAGACCTACACAAAGAGTCACTAGGAAGCCCTCAACTAGACCGAGACCGGATTGAAAAGAATTTACCTGCTAAATGTAGCTCCAAGATCCCTAGCGACTTCGCTCATCATCGATTGATGCTCGAAACTACTTCATATGTTCTGTGTAAACGTAATCGGCGGTGGATCTCAATAGGTCGGCTCAGGGCACTAAGCGGAATATTTTTGAGGTTTCTGATATGTCCGCTTTGGAGAAGGATATCGACGCAGTCCTGGTACCCGTCCTGCTATCGTACATCCTGGGTTTTGGGATTCGTCTACACAGATTGGCTGAAGAGACTCCTTTTTCTGTGCGGCGTTCCCGTTTTGTCCGCTCGGGTCGGTAGTCCCGATTGATAGGGTCAGGTACTCCTACACGAACTAAACGCCATCACCAGGCTGTGCCAACTCCACCCAAGCAGGTGTTCGAGATTCATGCGGTCCTCTTATTCAGAT
>SMWK01000072.1 GCA_004356895.1 Gammaproteobacteria bacterium | reverse complement strand
CCTCGCCCTCGGCCAGAGCAAGAGGGGCCTCGAGACCCGACTGAGCTACCACCACGAAGTCCTGCATCCCTTCTTTAAAGGTGTGGATGCCTTCCTGCGAGCGGACCTGGCCGGGATTCGCGAGCACCTGACGCGCTCCTACGTTGGGGTCGGGGGTGTTCAAACGCACCTCATCGAGCCCCCACGTATCACCCTGCTCACTCGCGCTGGCCTGGTGTCCGAGGCCCGAGCCGGCCTGGCCACGTTCGAGGCGGCGTACCCGGAGCTCGCCACGTTGCCCGCCATCCGCGGTGAGATCGTGCTCGCCGAGGGCCGCACCGAGGAAGGGGTTGCGCTTCTACTGGGGTCCCTCAGCGCGCAACGAGAGCTGGGCCAGTACACGACGTACAGAACAGCCGCCGTTCTCGCCGAGGTGTGGGTGTCACAGGACAAACTCGAAGCGGCCCTCGAAGTGCTCGAGGACGCCTCCCGGCGGAGGATCACCTCGTATCCCGGCAACAGGGAGGCATGGTTCCTGGTCCAGGTTCGCCTCCGCGGGATCTACCGCCTTCTCGGTCGCGAGGCCGAGGCGCAGGAGATCGAGGCTGAACTGCGCCGGCTCCTGGCGCGCGCCGATCCGGACAGCTGGGTCCTGTGCGAGCTCGACGAGCTGCGCGACCGGTGTACGGCCGACACACACCCGCCGTGGTGGCGCAGCAGGAGCTGAAGCGCTTCGTGCCCGCCGACTGACGGCAGCTAGACTACGCGTTCCCTCAACCGCTCATCGTCAAACCACCAGATACGCTGATGGTTTGACCGGTAATGAACGAAGCGTCGTCGCTCAGAAAGAAAGCCACTAACCCTGGATAGTCTTCCGGACGGCCCAGACGGCGCATCGGAATCGCCCGTTGCAAGCGTTCATTTAGACGTCCCGATTTGTCTATTGCGGCAAACAGCGGGGTATCGGTAGGTCCGGGACAGATAGAGTTGAAGGTAATGTCTTGTCTGGCATGTTCTCGCGCGAGTGTTTTCATCAACGCGATGATGCCGCCCTTAGCGGCGGAATAGACAGCTTCTCCAGACGAGCCGACTCTCCCGGCATCGGATGCGATGCTGATTACCCGTCCTCGACCGAGCTCTGCCATACGTTTTAGAGCCAGATGCGTTACGTTGAGCGGACCGTATAGATTAATTTCGATGACTTTTCGCCAGAAATCGATTTCGGTTTTTACGAACAACTTTGCAGAATCCCAGCCTGCGTTATTGACAAGGCCATACACGGGTCCCGCATTAGTTTCGAACTTCGCAATTGCACCGGCTACATCCTCATATTCGGTTATGTCTACTACGAAGGGATGTAACAAGTCATTGTCACCCAGTGATTGCAAACCAGCGCAATTCAAATCGAATACCGCCACCGGATAACCTTCGGCCAACAACCGTTTCACGATTGCCAACCCGATTCCGCTGGCTCCGCCGGTCACAATGATGGGGCGATCAGCGTTCTTTCCCATAAATTCATCCTTTCTCGTGTTATCTTCCTCGCGCTAACCCTGCCTGAGGTCCACCAACCCCCTCATTATCTTAAGATCAAATTGCACTACAACGCAGCTACAATATACCCATGAACGAGCCAACCAAAAGCGGCCAGAAATTCCGCACGCGCGAAGGCATCGTCGCCATCAAAGATGGTATGAAGGCGAAAGCCAACGTGGACCAGCAAATCGGCCGCAAGCCGCCCTGGCTCAGGGTACGCATCGGAGGCGGTGCTGCCTACGAAGCCGTAAAAAATACTGTTCGCAAAAATAATCTCGCCACCGTCTGTGAAGAATCCCACTGTCCCAACATCGGGGAGTGCTGGAACCACGGTACCGCGACAATTATGCTCATGGGCTCGGTCTGTACCCGTGCCTGTCGGTTCTGCGCTGTGGACACCGGCAACCCGAATGGTTGGTTAGATCCCGACGAACCCGTTCATGCAGCCCAGTCCGTACAGCTCATGGGACTTCGTTATGTGGTGCTCACCTCCGTCGACCGGGACGATCTCGTTGACGGGGGCGCCGGTCACTATGCTGCATGCATCCGCGCCATCAAGTCTTTAAACCCATACACCGCCGTGGAAGCCCTCACACCGGACTTTGCCGGTCAACTCGACGCGGTTGAAACCGTAGTAACTTCCGGGCTCGAGGTCTTCGCGCAGAATCTCGAAACGGTTCGTCGTCTAACTTATGAGGTTCGTGATCCACGCGCCGGCTACGAACAGACGCTTGCTGTTCTGGAGCATGCAAAACAGTGTGGCGACGGCATACTGACCAAATCGAGCTTAATGTTGGGCCTGGGCGAAAGCGACGATGAGATTCGCGCCAGCATGGAAGATCTACGCTCCCATGAGGTCGATGTGCTCACCCTTGGGCAATATCTACGGCCGACGTTAAATCACCTACCCGTTTCCCGTTGGGTGCACCCGGATGAATTCGACCAATATCGACAGTGGGGGCTGGCCCTGGGATTCACCGAAGTCGCTTCCGGGCCGCTGGTGCGTTCGAGTTACCGCGCCGATCGAATCCTCGAACGGAACAACCTGGGGTTGGGAGAGATACCGCTCACCAATCTTCGCTGCTGACGCTGGCCTGACTGGGGCAAACGATCCTTTTTCTATCTTTGCTTTACTCGCGGCAACTGCTTGAACAAGCCGGCTCCATGGTAGACCATCTTTTACCCCGTAATAACCAGGCGCATCATGGCTGACAGTTTATTAGCCAGCACCGACCAACCGACGTCACCCGTTGAACTGGTGCGGACGGGTGATTTCGAAGATTGGCAGGCCAAACGTTCAACGCAAGCACAAAACTGGCTTCGTCAGAACCAGTTCACCGCCAAATCGGGCCAGATAGCCTGGCTACCCGACGACGACGGCAATCCGCATCGGGTTGCCGTCGGCTGGAACGGGGACGACGACCTCGCGACATTGGGGGGACTACCTTTTGGGCTTCCAGTGGGCGTCTACCATCTCACCTCAACCGTCACCGAACTGCAGGTGCTCGGCTGGGCCCTCGGAGCATACCGGTTTGATCGTTACAAGTCGGGCGACCGGGCGCCAGCCCAGCTCTTGTTGTCAGCTGAGCACGATGCGGAACGGCTGACCAATGCCGAGGCTGCAATTACGTTGACGCGGGATCTAATCAATACGCCGGCCGGAGACATGTTGCCCACGGCCCTGGCGGACGAAGCCCAGCAGGTTGCAGACGCCAACGGCGCGACCTGCCGGATTACGGTTGGCGACGACCTGCTGGAACACAACTTCAACGCCATTCACGCCGTTGGACGGGCCTCAGCCGACGCACCCCGCCTGATCGACATCAGCTGGGGGCAGGAAGACCATCCGCTCGTGACGCTGGTCGGCAAAGGGGTTTGCTTCGACAGTGGCGGGTTGGATATCAAGAGTGCCGCTGGTATGCGAACCATGAAGAAGGATATGGGTGGTGCGGCTCATGTGCTCGGTCTTGCCCAGCTCATCATGTCCCAACAATTGCCCATTCGGCTGCGGGTGCTCATCCCGGCAGTTGAGAACGCGATCGCCGGAAACGCCTATCGGCCCGGCGACATACTGCAGACTCGCAACGGCATCACGGTGGAAATCGACAACACGGACGCCGAAGGGCGCCTGGTATTGTGCGATGCGCTTGCACTCGCGGCCGAAGATCAACCGGAATTGATCATCGACTTCTCCACGCTCACGGGATCTGCACGATCCGCCGTCGGTGCAGAGATCTCAGCGATGTTCTCCAACAATGACGAAGTGGCGCAAGACATCTACCGTGCCGGAGTGGACACAGACGACCCCGTCTGGCGACTGCCCTTGCATAAGCCTTACGACCACATGCTGGAAAGCAAGGTCGCAGACACCGTCAACTCGGCGAATTCACCCTATGGCGGCGCAATTACGGCTGCTTTGTTCCTGCAGAAATTCGTCGAAGCCATTCCCTGGGTGCACTTTGACATCATGGCATTCAACAATCGCCATCGTCCCGGCCGGCCGGTTGGCGGCGAAGCCATGGGCATCCGTGCGGTCTTTGCTTATCTCCAGCGCCGATACGCTAAGTTAGCTTGATGTTCAAAGACCTGGAAACGGCGCCTAAAAATCACCGCGTAGCATTGGATGAAGTGCTCGCCAGCCTCAAGTTCAACGACGACGGGTTAGTGGCGGCTGTTGCTCAGGATGCGCGCAGCAAAGAGGTACTGATGGTTGGCTGGATGGACCGGACGGCAATTCAACGTACGCTCAGCGAAGGTTACGCCTGCTACTGGTCACGCAGCAGGCAAACTTACTGGCGCAAGGGGGAGACCTCGGGCCATCTACAGGCACTGGTGGAATTACGCCTGGATTGCGACGGGGATGCCGTTTTGCTCCTGGTCGAGCAAACCGGGCCCGCATGCCACACCAACCGACCATCCTGCTTCTATCTGACCGTTGAAGGAGAAAAGGTACGGGTGACCACGGAATCTCAATAATCTATAATCCGCCACCATGAACTTCCTACGTACGCATGTCTGTCTGACTTCGGGTTGTTGTTGCCGCTGTTAGCTAGTTGCTGTCCAGAATGGACAACCATCTTCCTGTCCAGAATGGACAACCATCTTCCTGTCCAGAATGGACAATCATTGGCTTCGACTCGTAACCCACTGTTTCTACCATATTTTCGGACAAGCGTATGGAACTGCAATTCCACAACACTCTAACCGGCCGCAAAGAGGTCTTCGAACCGATCGATCCCGACCGGATCACCGTTTACGCCTGTGGACCGACGGTCTACAACCTCGTACACATTGGCAACGGCCGGCCGGCCGTCGTATTCGATGTTCTGTTTCGCCTGCTGCGGGTGTTTTATCCGGAAGTGGCCTACGTGCGCAACGTCACCGATGTCGACGATAAGATCAACGCTGCCGCCATCGCGCAGGGAAAATCCATAGCGACCCTGGCCGATCGCTTCACTCTCGAGTACCAGAAAGACATACGGGCATTAGGCGCACTCGAGCCAACAGTCGAGCCGCGAGCGACGCAGCACATCCCCGAAATCGTCGCAATGATCCAGGAACTGATCGACAAAAATCATGCTTACGAGGCGGACGGTCATGTGCTGTTCGATGTCTCGTCGGATCCGTCTTACGGCACTTTAGCCAAGCGCTCGCTGGAAGACATGTTGGACGGAGCCCGGGTAGAGATAGCGCCCTACAAACGGGACCCGAAAGATTTTGTATTATGGAAGCCTTCCACCGACCAACTCCCAGGCTGGGAGAGCCCGTGGGGGTATGGTCGGCCCGGATGGCATATCGAGTGCTCCGCGATGGTCCGCAAACACCTTGGCAGGACCATCGATATTCACGGCGGTGGTTCCGATCTCACTTTTCCACACCATGAAAACGAGGCGGCACAATCGCGCTCGGCAAACGACAACGCCGAATATGTCCGCTACTGGCTACACAACGGAATGCTCACGTTAGGCGATGAGAAGATGGCCAAGTCCGTCGGGAACATCGTCACCATTCGCGAACTGCTCGGCCGTTACCCGGGCGAGGCCCTGCGATACGCACTGCTCTGCGCGCAGTACCGATCGCAACTTGCCTGGTCCGAAGATCTTCTCAAGCAGGCAATGGCAAGCCTGGACCGATTGTATGGCGCGTTACGAGAAGCGCCAGGCAACGATACTTCCTCCGCCTTTCGGGATGTACAGTTAAACGGTTTCCCGGAAAACGTCACAACTGCACTTTGTGACGACCTGAACACACCACAAGCCCTGGCGGCACTTCATGCAATTGCGGGTGACATTCACAAAGCCGAGGATGTCGAGCAAGCACAAGCGCTCAGATCTCAGCTATTGGCGGGTGGTTGGTTGCTTGGCCTGCTCGACCGTACGGTTGAAGCGCATTTCCAGCAAGGCAAGGACATAAACCCAGAGCTGATCGATACACTCATCGAAGAGCGAATCGGTGCACGGCAAAACAAGGATTACGCCCGCGCCGACGAGATCCGCGATGAGCTAACCGCACTGGGTGTCGAACTCGAAGATACCGCCGACGGCACGCGCTGGAAGCTGCGCGGGGACAATGAACCCCGCTAACGGACACCACGAGAGAACCGCAACATGCAGTCTATCGGAATCGTTGGCGGTGGAATTGGCGGGCTTACTCTGGCGCTCGCTTGTCGCCAGGCTGGATTCAAAGACATCTACGTTTACGAGCAGGCGAGTCACATAGAAGGTCTCGGCGCCGGTATCCAGCTTTCGCCAAATGCAAGCCGCGTACTCATCGCCCTGGGCTTAAAAAATGCACTGACTGGGGTCGCCTCCTATCCCCAAGCCGTACATCTTCGCGCTTGGCAGTCAGGTTACCTCGTGGCGCAGCGTCCGCTTGGCCAATTTTCCGAAGACCGTTACGGCTTCCCGTATTATCATCTGCACCGTGCGGACCTTCATCAGGTACTCCTCGATGCCGCCCTGGCGAATCAAGTGACGATTGCGACCGGCAAAACCTGCTTGTCACTCGATACACATCAAGGCAAAGAACGAATTAATTTTGCCGATGGCAGCGACGCAGCTCACGACGTGGTGATCGGTTGCGACGGTATTCATTCCGCGGTACGCAAAACCCTGTTCGGAGCCGACGAGCCAAGGTTCACCGGGCACGTGGCATGGCGCGGGATGGTAAAAGCAGACAGGCTCCCCAAAGGTCTCATCAGTTCCGCGGTAACTGCGTGGATGGGGCCTAAAAAACATTTCGTACACTACTATGTCAGTCGTGGTGAGCTGGTCAATTTTGTCGGTGTGGTGGAAGCCGCAGAGGAAGCGCAGAAGGACAGCTGGAGTGAGGAATCATGGCGTAGGTCGGGTGACAAGGCGGAAATCGTCGAGGACTTCCGTGATTGGCATCCTAGTATTGCCACCCTTATCAATGCGGCCGATCAATGTTTCAAATGGGCGCTATACGATCGGGACCCCTTAGCAAACTGGTCGGCAGGGCGGGTCACCTTATTGGGAGATGCGTGTCATCCCATGCTTCCCTACATGGCTCAGGGTGCGGCGATGGCAATCGAAGACGCCTGGGTGCTATCACGGATGCTGGAGAACTGGGAAGACGAGACGGCGAAGGGTTTTCTCGAATACGAACGGTACCGTCGACCACGCACGAGCAAGGTACAACTCGGTTCACGAGCACAAGGCCAGCAGTTTCATCTAAGCGACAAATGGAAGGTTCTGAAGCGCAACCTTCGCCTGGGATTCGGTAGCCGATTTTTACCCGACGTCGCCATGCAACAACTCGACTGGCTCCACGGCTACGATTGTGTGAAGGGATTCGACTAATGGGTTGTAGATAGGGTATAGAACTCCTTAAGAGTGCTGCTGAACGTCAACCAGGGGTAAAAATGCTCGATCAGAAAGTGACCAGCCGGTTTGTCGAAGAGCTCTGGGATCAGAGTATCGTACCTGCTCTTTGCGAGTACGTGCGCATCCCCAATAAATCGCCCGCCTTCGATCCCGATTGGGAAAGCCGCGGGTTTATGCAGCAAGCAGTCGAGCTGTTGCAACAGTGGTGTTCAACACCGTCGCTCAACAAACTCACGCACGAGATCTTCAAGTTACCTGGACGCACACCCGTTTTGTTCTGCGAGGTGCCATCGACGGGCGGGGACGGCACCGTGCTGCTTTATGGACACTATGACAAGCAACCGGAATTCACCGGTTGGGAAGAAGGTCTGAGCCCCTGGGAGCCCGTGTTGCGGGACGGCAAGTTGTACGGTCGTGGTGGCGCGGATGACGGTTATGCACTGTTTGGTTCGCTCACGGCCATCGCCGCGTTGGAACACCAGGGTATTGCCCATGGCCGTTGCATCGTTCTCATCGAAGGTTGCGAAGAGAGCGGTAGCTTTGATTTGCCGTTTTATGTCGATGCGTTGCAAGAACGGATCGGCGTTCCGGACCTCGTCGTCTGCCTGGACGCAGAGTGTGGCAACTACGATCAGTTATGGACCACAACATCGCTGCGCGGCATGTTACCCGGCGTATTGTCCGTCGCAGTGTTGAGCGAAGGCCAGCACTCGGGTATAGCCGGTGGCATTGTCCCCTCGACGTTTCGCATCATGCGACAGCTCTTCGAACGAGTCGAGAATGCGGCAACCGGTGAACTGCACCCATCTTTGTACGTCGACATCCCTCGCGAAGTGCGTGGCCAGCTACGCGCGGTTGCGGATGTACTGGGGTCAGAAGTCGTACATCGGTTTCCGTGGCTCGAAGGCGTGCAAGCTGCCTGGTCAGATCCGGTCGAGTTGCTCATCAACAATGCCTGGCGTCCGAGTCTTGCCACCGTAGGCTTAAGTGGAGCGCCCGAAGTACACGATGCGGGTAACACACTTCGTCCGAGCACCAGTGCCAAGCTGGTGTTCCGCTTACCCCCAACGCTCGAAGCCGAAGACGCCGCAAACGAAATCAAGGCCGAACTGGAACGAGATCCGCCCCAAGGTGCCCACGTCACCTTCGAGCTGGAAACTGCCCAAACAGGCTGGTGCGCACCGCCATTTTCCCCCTGGCTGGAAGAATCTCTCAATCGAGCTTCCATCCAGTTTTTCAACAAGCCTGCGATGTATATGGGAATGGGCGGCACAATCCCCTTCATGAAAATGTTGGGAGACGCCTACCCCGATGTACAGTTTATGGTAACCGGCGTACTGGGGCCAAAATCGAACGCCCACGGTCCTAACGAGTTTCTGGAAATTGCTACCGGGAAAAAAGTTACAGCTTGCGTCGCCCAGGTGCTGGCCGACCACGCAAATCGAAGCTGAACGCTAATGCAGCAGTCGGCTGTCAGCGCCGAAACTCCTCTTGAGAAAATCCATCTGGTCTCCAAGTATCCGGCCACTGTTAGTTAGTGCGAGGTACTCGGCGAAGTTCGGTAAATAAGGTAACGCGTGCAGCTGTACGTTGCACTCTTCGAGCAGTCGGTTGCCTTTGTAATGATTACAGCGTTTGCAGGCAGCCACCACGTTGTCCCAGCTGTCCTTGCCACCACGGGAGGTCGGAACGATATGGTCGCGAGTGAGTTTATTATCTGAAAACGAACCACCACAGTAGAGGCAAACATTTCGGTCACGTCCGAACAACGCCTGGTTGGTAAGTGGCGGAACACCTTTGGCAACCGGCATAACCTTGCCTTGGCAAGCAATGATGCTATGGATGTCCATGTAGGATTGAGAGCCATCAAAGCGCGAATGCCCACCCCGGATATGCAACACCGCATCGCCCAACGTCCACACGATGATTTCACGTGCGTAGAGACAAACGGCTTCCTCCCAGCTAACCCAGTCTATGGGTTGGCCGGCGATATTGAGCCGCAGGATGCGCGGTACTCGATCGTACTCTGCCAGAGTTGCAACCATGCTCTACCTTTCGATGTTTGTGCGTTCGGTGTTCTAGTCTAGAACACACACTTCGAACTCACGCGTGTATCATGACGAATCGTCGCCATGGATACAATGGCTCGCACGTGCGGTGGCTCACGAGATGGCGAACGACAAACTACTCACCACAATAGCTGTTTTGACACACGCCAGCGCAATCGGCACAGTATACGGCCCATGTTGCGAGTGATTAGCTGCATCGTCCTGTGCGGGCTTGCTGGGTGCTCATCCAGAGCCCCTGCTCCCGTTGCACCCATCGACTTACCGAACAAACCCGGTGCCGATTGGTTCTGCGAAATGCACCCCAACGGAGAAGAATGGATTTGCGTGCAGGACGAAGAACTCGCCCGACACCCCAAGCCGTCCAGGTTACCGGTGCCCAAGCCAGAACCCACCCCCGTCGAGCAACCCCCACCTGCACCTGTGCAGCCAGTGACTCCGGCGAACGAACCGGCAGCCAGCGTTTCTGAACCTGCCGAATCTGCACCAGGTAGTTTACCAACACCAGAACCCGCATCATCGCCGCGACACTCGAGCGAGCGTGCACCTAAACATGTGCGGCTCGCATATAAACCCGACAAGCCAGTGAGCATCGTGGAACTACCGGCAGACCTCTACGCGGTTCAACTCGTCGCCATGTCCAGCCGCGATGCGCTCGAAGGCTTTGTCAGCGACCATCGTCTGCGAGGCATGTCTGCCGCTCGCGTGGCAAACGATGGACAGGTTTTCTACGTACTGCTTCTGGGAATCTACGAAACGGCAGCGATCGCAAACGAAGCAGCTGAGGATATTCTCCCACAGCTGGATAAGCTGTCACCCTGGGTCAGGCGCCTTGGATCTTTGCAAACCGCAATGATTCGTGCAGATGAGATCGCTGACAGCAGCAGCCTTTGAGGTTTCCCCAACAGATCACTCATGCTGCAGTCCCGGCAGAATCCGCCAGCGAAGTATTTGGATCTATGGACCTGTAGCTGGGTCGTGCGCGCAGCCGCTCGAAATAGGCTTTCACTCTGGGAAACGCATCAAGATTCATGCCGTCCACTTGCAAAACCATTGCGACCGCCATGAACGGCACATCGGCAAGTGTGAACTCATCGCAAAGATATTCTCGATCCGCCAACTGTTCTTCGACAAATGGAAACGCTTGGACGCGCAACCCTTCCCGGCCTTTTTCCATACCTTCTGTATCCCGCTTATCTTCGGGCGACCACCAGGGCATCCAGATCGGCGGCAGGTGCTTGGACAGAATACCTTCATCGGCGTAGTTCTCTAACGCCCGCGCTCTGCCGCGCAGCACGGCATCAGCCGGTAACAGCGACGGCATGGGGTATGCATCGTTGAGGTATTCGTTTATCACCGTTGAGTCATATAAGGTCAACGTACCGTCGTCGATATAAGGGACTTTGCCAAGTGGATGTTTGGCCAGAACCTCGGGAACCTTTTTCCAGATATCTCCTGGACGAACGGTTTCGACTCGATAGTCGATACCCTTCTCTTCAAGTACGACTTTGGTTTTGCTGGCATTCGTGGAACGCAGCGTTCCGTAGGGATATTCCCTCTCCATGGTGTACAGAACGATCATACAACCCTCTCCTTTCGTAAGTATTGCCGCTGATGATACAGACCCTCCATGGAGAAGATAACCAAAGCCGGCCAGATACAGCCGAAAGTGACCGTCTGACTCAATCGAAAAGGCTCCGTATACGAAGGTGCGAGATATTAAAAAAAACCGAGCTTCGTGCGCGGGTGCTAATCCGGTGGCGCATCCAAGGGAACAAACAGACAGCTGCGCGGCTCACCGTTCACAGCTCTACTGATATGACCCCGCCCGGTAGTATCTTCTGCCAGCAGAATAGAACCCGGACCAAGGCGCCGCACGGTACCATCGCCGATTTCAATGTCTACCGAGCCTGTCAGATTCACCACGAGCTGACGCCGTGGTGCGTTGTGAAAGTCGATCTCGTAGTCACCTTCGACCTCTCTAAACATTACTCCCTTGCCACGCCACAAATCGGAAATACGGCCGATGTTTCCGCGGTTTTCCATTTCTATTTCCACATCTTCGAAATGAGATTCGCCGTCGTCGCCGCTGTAGATACGCACGATGTTCATCGTTTTCTCCTCATCGTCAATTAACCAAAGATTCCCTAACATCTAACCCATGACGAACGCGAAAAAATTCGAGTGGGTGTGGTACGCCCACGGCTTTCTACGCGAGTTAGTGCTGATCTACCCTACCTACGCCATCATGATGCAACAAGGTGGAATCTCGGCAATCGAGCTTTCGACTCTGTTCATCATCTGGTCATTTGCCTTATTCGTTTTCGAAGTACCTTCAGGCATTCTGGCGGATCGCATCTCGCGACGAAATCTGCTTGTCATCTCCGGGATGATCAAAGGCAGCACATTCCTAATCTGGTGGCTCGTCCCTGGTTTTGCCGGTTCGAAGCTGACGGGACGCAGGAGCAATTCGAACGCATTTACGGATGGGGCGTCGCCGCCAACAGTATCGGCGTGGCAGTGGCCCTGCTGATTGGCGGCTGGCTCGCGGAATCAGGTTTCCTATTACCGCTACTGCTTAGCGTTATTACACCTTGGGCGGCCGCAGCAATCGCGGCAACGGGACTCAAGGAACCGCCCAGAACGACGGGTGCCGAAGCGGAGTCTTTTTTCGGGACGCTAATGGCAGGTATGCACGAAGCCAGGAGCAACCGGTCCGTCGGCCTAATCATCGGCATGTTCGCCATGCTTCCCATGGCTTATGGCGTGCTTGAGGAGTACATAGGTCCGATGCTTCACGAGCGCGAGACGTTTTCGATGACTGAGATTGGTGCGGTCGCCGCGTTTGCACTCGTCGCCCGCACGTTAGGGTTAAGTGTTGCGCATCGCTTCCGCGCTCCGACTACCCGACGCCTGGCAGCGCTGTTTATGCGACGATTACTTCGTTTGCAAGAATGGGCATGGAAACATCTGGAATATTGCTCTATCTTTTTCTCGGCACGATCGCCCAATTCGCTAACTGGGAAATCGCCTTCGCGGCAACCGGCATCCTGAGTGTGTTACTGGCGTCGTTTTTCTTTCTCGTGCGTACCCAGGTTGCCGCGGTAATCCAAACCATCGATAGCTGAGCCCGGTACTACAACAATTCGAGTATGGCTTCTGCCTTGCTCACCTCGAACTGACCAGGTTCTTCAACGACAAGTTTGGTAACGGTGCCATCGTCCACAATCATGGCGTAACGCTGTGAACGAGTACCAAGCCCGAACCCACTACCATCCATCTCGAGCCCCATCGCACGGGTAAAATCCCCGTTACCATCCCCCACCATCAAAATCCCTTCAGCGTTACGGTCTTTACCCCAACTGTCCATCACGAAGGCATCGTTTACAGAAATACAAATGACGCTATCAACACCCTTGGCTTTGATGGCATCCGCATGTACCACGTATCCTGGCAGATGGGCTTGCGAGCAGGTCGGCGTAAACGCACCGGGAACGACAAACACCACGACCTTCTTACCCGCAAAAAGATCATTGGTGGTCACCGCAGTGGGTTTGCCTTCTTGAATCGTGTGCATCGTGGCTTCTGGCAGTTTATCGCCTTCTTGTATGGCCATAGTCTTTCCTTTGTGATCTATCGGACGAAACGCAGAACAGGGAAGTTTGGAGAATCGCGTGCGCCTGGTCAATGTGTCGCGACTCGGGCGAAACTCGGGGGAAGCTCGGGGGAATAGAGCACTATTTGTGAACCGCGTCCCAACTTGGCATTGCGGCAGCGCACACTGAGTGTTCGCGCGGCCACCGCGCAGGCAGCGGGCGCATATACTGGTCCATGGAGTGGTAGATTGCCTCATGCCGGATATGGATTCGTCGGTCGTACGATTATTTGTTGCGCTTCTCATCATGACCGTTAGCGGTTGTGATGGTACGCCAATTCCAGCTGGCCACGTCACAGCAAACATCAAACCAGAGGTGGTACTTGAAGCAGTCCAGCCACCAGCCAATCCGGTTCCAGAAATTCAGCCGGATATCGGTTCTGATGAACCGCAACGAGTTGCACATCGCGAGCCGCAACCCGTACTGCAGACGGAACCTTCGGCCCAAGTGGAAGAGGAAGCGGCTCAAGCGCCATTAAAAACAGCCATACAACCGGAAATCGTCTCGACGGACCAACCCGATCCTGAAACCCACCAGAGTCACGAACTCGGTTTTCGACTTCTCGGCCAGTTGGTTCCCCCCGGTCAATTGCAGAGCGTAACCTGGTCCGCATCCGAAACTTTTTCGGGCACCGTAATTCCCAATGCCGTCTTGGTCGTAAACGGCCGCAAGCCAGGGCCCGTGCTCTGTCTAACGGCCGCGGTCCACGGCGATGAACTCAACGGGATCGAAACGGTGCGAAGGGTAATTCACAACCTCAACCCGGAGAAGCTTCAAGGTACGTTGATTGGAGTACCCATCGTCAACATGCAGGGTTTTCAGCGACATTCCCGCTATCTCCCCGATCGACGCGATCTCAACCGCTTCTTTCCCGGTAACCCCAGGGGCAGTTCAGCATCGCGCATCGCTTACTCCTTCTTTCACGACGTTGTCTCCCATTGCGACGGCCTCGTCGATCTACACACCGGTTCGTTTCGTCGCACCAACCTGCCGCAGCTTCGAGCAGACCTGAACAACCCCGATGTGGTTGCGCTCACCGAAGGATTTGGCGCTACAGTCATCCTGCATAGCGAAGGCAGAGAAGGCACCCTGCGCCGCGCTGCAGTCGATGCCGGTATCCCTGCCGTAACCCTGGAAGCGGGTGAGCCGATGCGCGTTCAGGACGACGCGGTGCAGCATGCAGTCAAAGGCATTCATACCCTACTCGACACGCTCGGTATGTATGCCAAGCGCCGCTTCTGGGGTAATCCAGAACCTACCTACTACACTTCACACTGGGTAAGAGCCGACCAGGGCGGCATCCTCTTCGGTGCAGTCAAGCTGGGTAAACGGGTGAAGCAAGGCGATGTGCTCGGGACGGTAACGGATCCAATTACCAACGAGAGTTCGTCCATCGTATCGCCCCATAACGGCCGCATCATCGGCATGGCCCTCAATCAATTCGTGATGCCTGGATACGCCACCTTTCACATCGGCCTCGAAGCCGAAGTGGATGATGCAACACTTGAAGCGACAGAATTGGACTTCGAACATGCCGTCGCACTATACGAAATAGATGCTGGTGAACCAGAATAACGGCCACGTGCAACATGCCACTGAACTACACAATTCACGCTAAAGGCTCACTTATTCTCGAACGAGGTTGCGGGGTGTTGTCTGACGCTGACGTTACTCTACATTTCCAGGCGCTGGCAAACGACCAACGCATAGATCCCAACGCTCGAGTTCTTTCAGACCTGCGAGGCGTAGAGCACATCGATCTCACCGAAATTGGTTTCCGCAAAGCCTTGCACAATCAAGATCGAATACGCGCCGACAAAGCGGCAATCGTTGCCCCCGTCGACCTGACGTTCGGGCTGAGCCGGATATACGAAACCCTCGCAACGGAACTCGCCAACGAAGTTCGAGTCTTCAGGGACTGGCACGAGGCACTCCATTGGCTGGGAGCGCAGCACATTAACCTTGATGAGTAGTGGCCAGTTCAGCGCCAGGCGAACCGCGGCTGCTCGTAATGCGCAACCTGAGTATGCCTTCCCAACAAACACACCTCGCGAAACTGGTAAATCAAAGCCGCCGTCGGTGCCGCGATGTAATCGGTTCCCACCGGCATACGCAGTACCGGGTGTTCGCTACCTGCAACGTCGTCCAGTAACGGGGCATCCTCGCGAAGGAACTCGCTGAGCGGTATCCGATGAATGGAAGCCACTTCATCAGGATTTGGCTCGGCTTCCAGACCCACCCCTCCCCAAACGACAATCGGCGTCATCACGAAACCCGAACGCGTTACGAAATCGTCCAGCCTGCCGAGCACGGCAGCCCCGTCCAGGTCAACATAGACCTCTTCAAACATCTCTCGAAGTGCGGTCTGTATCGGCGTTTCGCCGTGCTCCAATTTCCCACCCGGAAACGCCCATTGACCCGGGTGATTACGTAGTCGCGCTGACCGTCGGGTGAGAAGAAGCGCTGCGGTATCCTGACGCTCCGGATAATTGGGCAGCCCCGGCAAGTTGGGTCCGTACGCAACGTCGGTGACGGTAATGGCCACGGCTGCACGATGCGCTTCGTCTGCGTCGGCCTCAGTCACTTTGAACGCGGATAAGTTGGCGACAATTCGGGCTCGCAGATTATCATCACAATTCATGGATTACCGGACTTCTGGAGAATACCTAAGGTTGCCAGTTCTCACTCGATGACTCAATCACCTCCCACTTCATTTCTCGATTAAGAGGCATACTGAATAAAGTTGGACAAGCAAGAAAAAAATGCACTCAAATTCGCCCTCGCAGCGGTTGCTTTGTGGTCTACGGTGGCGACCGGATTCAAGTTGGGACTCGCACTGCTCGAGCCGGTGCAGCTGTTGTTTCTCGGTACGCTCGTATCAACGATCATCTTCGTTGTCGCAGTCAGCATCTCGGGTACGTGGCAAGTAAACCGTCGAACCGTGGGAGAAAGCCTGTTATTCGGACTTATCAACCCGTTTCTATACTACCTGGTGCTTTTCGAAGCCTATGACCGGTTGCCTGCACAGATCGCCCAACCACTGAACTACACCTGGGCCATTGCCCTCGCCGTGTTAGCAGTACCGCTTTTGAAACAACCTCTTACCCGCCATACCACCGTTGGCATCTTGCTCAGCTATTTCGGAGTGTTGATTTTGCTGACGCAGGGACGCATCGACAGCTGGCCAGTCATCAACTGGCTTGGCGTGATACTCGCTTTGAGTAGTACGTTGTTGTGGGCAAGTTACTGGTTACTGAATACGCGCTCTCACACCGATCCTCTCACGCTGATGGCGTTGAGTTTCCTGTTCGCGACACCGTTGATCGGGATCGTTTGTGTCCTGGGTCCTGGTCTACCACCACTGAGTTGGGAAATCGCCGGTTACGGATTGTGGGTGGGGTTGATTGAAATGGGTGTTACTTTTCTTCTCTGGCAACGCGCACTTCGCCTTACCACGAATGCCGGACGTATTGGACAGCTAATTTTTCTTGCACCGTTTCTCTCGCTGATCTTAATTGGCGTTGTGTTGGGCGAGCGCATTCACTACACATCTGTCATCGGTCTAGGAGTAATCGTCGCCGGGATCGTGGTAACCGGCCGGCCGAGCCGACCGGCCGTATAAAACGCGCTCAGATGGTTTCCAGCCAGTCGTGGAGTGCCTGGCCAACCTCGTCGGGAGAGTCTTCCTGAATGAAATGGCTGCCTTTAACGGTGACCTCGACCTGGTTCGGCCAGGTTCGGCAGGATTCGCGTTGCGGACCCACGAGCAATGCGCCGGGTTCCGCATTGATAAAAAGCTTGGGCATCGGCGCCACGGCGAGCCATTGCGCGTAGTCCTCGGTAACTTGCACAACATCGGCGGGCTCGCCTTCTATGGGAATCTGCCGTGGCCACGTGAGCGTTGGTCGACGACCTTCCCCGGGCTCGCTGAACGGACGCCGGTATACGGCCATCTCATCATCTGTCAAACCGCGCAGCACCGAGCCTGGCAGCACACGTTCAACGAACGTGTTGTTCTCGAGCACCATCTCCTCACCCGCCGGGGAGCGAAATCCCTGAAACATACTACGAGCACCCTCGGGAAACGTATCCCAGGTTAACGGGGTCACGATTGCTTCCATGTAGCAGATACCCGCTACCGCGTCGCGGTGTCGGTTTGCCCAGTCGAAACCGAGCGCTGAACCCCAGTCGTGAATAACAAATACGATATCGTCGGAAATATTCAGGGCTTCCAGCGCACCGGAAAAATATCGACTATGTTCGGCAAAGGTATAACGTTCCGGACCGGAATCATCGAGCTTGGCCGAATCACCCATGCCGATGAGGTCCAACGCGATACACCGACCAAGATCTTGAACGTGCGGCATGATGTTGCGCCAAAGATAGGACGAGGTCGGATTGCCGTGTTGAAACACGATAGGCCGCCCTTCGCCCATTTCCACATAGGCCATCTGTTTACCCAGCACCTCGACGTATTTTTTTGGATGTTCACTCGCACTCACCATGGTTTGGCTCCTGTTGATGCTATGCAGTTTGCGACACAAACTACCTCCGATACTGATTTATTTGCCGATAAATACCGGTTTGCGCTTCTCGAGAAACGCTTTCATTCCTTCCTGTCCATCCTCACTAACGGAAAGCTCAGCGATGCAGCGAGCCTCGAGTTCCATCTGGGATTCCAACGACTGATCGAAGCTGCCGTTGAGCAGGGTTTTCACCGCCGCATTGGCAAGCGTAGGACCCTTCGCCAGTTGTCTAGCGAGTTGGGTTGCCACCGACACCACCTGGTCATCCGCAACCACCTGATTGACCACCCCCCAGGCGAGCGCTTCGGTGGCATTCAGTACCCGGTTGGTCAACATCAGCTCCCTGGCTCGTCGGTCACCGATCTTACGCGGCATGAAGTAGGTAGAACTCCCGTCCGGCGACAAACCTGCACGGGTATATGCCATGGTGAATACTGCCGACTCCGCCGCGATAGCAAGATCCGCGGCCATCACCAGGCTGAAACCTGCCCCTGCAGCGGTGCCGTTAACTGCTGCAATGACAGGTGCCGCACCTCGGGACAAACGCGACAAGCCCATATGCAGATCACCGGCCATTTTTTTCAGAAGGCTCTTTGCACCAGCCCCCGCTCGTACGAAAGCACCCAGATCTCCGCCCGCGCAGAACATCTTTCCAGCACCCGTCATTACAATGG
>SMWK01000071.1 GCA_004356895.1 Gammaproteobacteria bacterium | reverse complement strand
CAGATCCAGAAATTCGTTTTTGATACGGCGGCCGAGATCCAGGCCAGCCGACTCCTGACGTTGCATGCAGCACAGAAAATCGACGAGGGCGGCGAAGCGCGCATTGAGATCGGCTTGATCAAGGTATACGGCGCGCAGATGTTGCACAACGCAATCGACCGGGCCATTCAGGTGCACGGTGCCCTTGGGGTCACGGAGGATACACCGCTGGAACGAATGTACCGGCATGCCCGCTCGGCTCGAATTTACGATGGCGCCGACGAAGTTCATATACAGACAACCGGGCGGCGGATCCTGCGTCGCTACCAGAACGGTGAAGGGTTCGACTTCGGATTGCGTTAGCAGGGGTTGATCGTTATCGAGAGGTAGGGAGAGGGGGAACTTTGGCCGATCTCAACGGCAAGGTGGCGGTGGTCACCGGGGCCAGCCGGGGTGTGGGCCGTGGTGTGGCCGAAGGACTCGCTGAAGCGGGAGCAACGGTCTACATCACCGGGCGCAGTCAGAGTCTCGAAGAACCTCCGCAGGAGCGAACTATCCAGGCCACAGCGAGTGCAGTGGACGCCCTTGGTGGCCGAGGTATCGCTGTTGCGGTGGATCATAATATCGATGCCGAAGTGGCGGCACTCTTCGAGCAGGTGGCCGAGGAGCAAGGTCGCCTGGACGTGCTTGTGAACAACGTCTACAAGATCCCCGACCCTCCGGCATGGGGTGGTGGTTTCTGGGAACATCCCATTTCCGTCTGGGATGATCAGTGTGGAGTAGGTTTACGTGGCTACTATGTTGCATCGGTGTTCGCAGCGCCGTTGATGATCGCTCGCAAGTGTGGGCTCATCGTCAACATATCGTCCGGCGGTGGCAGCGATTACGCATTCAGTGCCTCCTACGGTGTGTGCAAGTCCGGTGTCGAGCGCATGGCCAAAGACATGGCCATAGAGTTGATGGCTTATGACGTTACCGCGCTGTCGCTGCGCCCCGGAGCCGTGAAAACGGAGTTCATTCTTGATGCCGTGGCAACTGGCTCAATAAATTTCGATCTAGGGAATGCGGAGTCGCCGCGCTTCACGGGTCGTTGCATTGCCGCGCTTGCGATGGACCCTGACAAGCTGGAGAAATCCGGTGGCGTCTTCCAGGTTTCGGAACTTGCCAAAGAGTACCGATTTACGGATCTAGATAAGGAGTAAGCCATGTTGGAACGCGAAGTAGACATACCAACCCGCGATGGGCAGATGAACACGTTCATTACGCACCCCGAGGAGGGTGGTCCGTTTCCGGTAGTACTGTTCTTCATGGATGCCCCTGGTAAACGTGAAGAACTGCACGACATGGCACGCCGTCTGGCAACAGTGGGGTACTGTGTCCTCCTGCCTAACCTCTACTACCGTCGTGTGCGAGAGTTTGTCATGGCGCTAAACAAGCGTGAAGAAATGGCCGCGCACATGAATTCATTGACGAATCAGATGGTTTGCGAGGATACCGAATCGATGTTTGAGTTCATCGAGGGGGAGGACGCGGCTCGTGGTGGTGCGACAGGGTGTGTTGGATACTGTATGAGTGGTCCGTTCGGTTTTGCAGCGGCGGCAGCGTTTCCAGATCGAGTTGCAGCGGCCGCCTCGTTGCACGGGGTGAGGTTATGTACAGATGCACACGACTCGCCTCACCTGGATGCAGACAAGATAAAAGCAGAGCTCTATTTCGGTTGCGCAGAGACCGACGAATGGGCACCACGAGAAATGGTCGATGCACTAGGTGCGCATCTTGAGTCGGTCGGTGCCAACCATCGTATCGAATGGTTTCCGGAAACAGAACACGGATTCGTCTTCCCGTTGCGGGAAGGGAAATATCACAAGGCGGCCGCAGAACGACACTGGGAGCGGTTGTTCGCTCTGTTCGCGCGGAACCTTAGCCTTTAATCGGCAGTCAAGCCGGCGATGTCATCCGAACTCAACCCCGCCGTTTGCGCCGCCGTCACGATACCGGCCCAGCTGTTGTCGTCTATGGGGATACCATTGACACAGCGCTGTGCCATCGATTCCTGCTCAGGTTCTCCGGGGATGCGCACACGATCGAAGTTTTTGGCGGGAGTGGTTGAACGCAGGTAGTTGACCATGTCGGTGACTTCGCTATTAAAGCGTTCAACGCCACCGAAAGCGTTAGGATCCAGGACGAACATGAGCATGTGATTCACGACGGTGTTCTCCCGTGCGTTACCGGGTTGCGCCGTCCACTCACCCGCGAGCGCGCCGCCTAAGAGTTCGCACATCACCGCCAGCCCGTACCCTTTGTGCTTGCCAAAAGGTCCCATCGCACCAAGGGGTTCTTCGTACATGACCGAAGGATCGTTGGTCGGCAGTCCTTCGTGATCGACGAGTACTCCGTCGGGCACCAATTCACCTTTCATATGGGCGACTCGAACCTTGCCGAGTGCAATTGCGCTGGTTGCCATATCGAGCACGATAGGCATTTCCCCCTCGCGAGGGACGACGCAGCAGAACGGATTGGTTGTCATCCGTCGCTCGCGGCCACCATAGGGAGATACCTGCGGCGCATGACCCACCACGTTCACAAAGTGCACCGAGACAAAACCCGCAAGTCCACACTGCTCGCCATAACTGCCGATGCGTCCAAGATGGTGACAGTTGCGCACGCCAACGGCGACGATACCTGTGTCTTTCACGCGCTCGAGGGCAATGTCGGTCGCCTCGTGTCCTACAACCTGGCCGAACCCCATCTTGCCGTCTATCAACAGTACGGCACCGTTGTCACGAATCACCTCAGCATGAGCATCGGGTTGCAGATTCCCTACCTTGATGTTGCGCACGTAAGTCGGAATCATGCCCACGCCGTGAGAGTCGTGGCCCTTGAGATTGGCGGTAACGAGATGTTCCGCCACCTCGGTTGCAACCGCCTCAGTGCTACCCGCCGCCGTAAATATCTTGGTGGTGAAATTCGTCAATTTTTCTTGTGAAATGAGCATGGTTCCCCTGAGAAGCTGGACTGAACTCATGAAGTGTTGCCTCTTGGTGCCGGCTATGACAAGGTCTGGTAGCTAAAAGGGGGAAATTAGGGTGCAGGCACTCGCCGAAGGTTATGGGCTCATCGAGGGTCCGGTTTGGGATCCCGATCGCGGTTTGTTGTACAGCGACGTATTGTTCGGTGGCGTTTTTTGCCTCGATGCGGCAGGCGTTGTTTCCACGGTGTTCGAGCATCGCCGCGGTATTGGAGGCATGGCGTTACACGAAACTGCCGGTCTGGTCGTGAGCGGTCGCAACGTCTCGTTCAAACCGTTCTCTGGCGGAGCAACCGTGATGTTGCTCGATCGCGATGAAGCAGCCGGGAACGTCGGCTACAACGATATCACCACGGATGCAGCGGGGCGGATTTATGCCGGTTCCCTGGGTGCGAGCCCCGTTTTCGATGATGGTCGTGAGCCTCGGGCGGGTGATCTTTATCTCATCGAACTCGATGGCACAGCTTCCGTGGTCGCGACAGACGTTCAGCTCACGAATGGGCTTGGCTTCTCGCCGGATGGGACGATCCTCTATCACTCAGATTCGCGGCGGCAAACTGTATTTTGCTATTCGGTCTCCGCAGACGGAGTGCTTGGCGAGAAAAGAGCTTTTGTAACCGCGGACAAAGGAGTCCCCGACGGATTGGTGGTGTCTGAGGACGGTGCTGTGTGGGTGGCGCTGGCTGGTGGTGGCCATGGCGTAGCCGTATTCGATGCCGACGGCAGTTTTCGAGAACATATCGAAATTCCCCTGCCAATGTGCACGAGCGTTTGTTTTGGCGGAGAAGACCTCAAAGACCTCTACATCGTCTCGGGTGCAGACGGTTCAGGGTCGGATCGAGGTGGCGCGGTGTTCGTTCATCGCTCGAACGTCGCAGGTCTTCCCATCCCACCGGCAAGAGTGAATATTCCCAATGTTCAATGAGTAACACGATAACCGACACAGGAGAGAAATCATGGCAAGAGACGCCATAGAAACCGGAACAGAAGACATACTGGCCTACGAAGAAGACGGTGTAGCGGTAATTACCCTGAACCGTCCTAAGGCACGAAATGCCATGTCAGGCGCAATGACTGCCGGCCTCGAGCAAGCGCTGAACTATGCCGAGCGCGCGACCCAGATTCGTTGCATAGTCCTGACAGGTGCCGGTGGCGCTTTCTGCGCTGGTGGCGACGTAAAGGGGATGGCCGCGGGTGGCTCCGGAGGCGGGCAGGGACCGAGCCTTGATGAGCGTATTCACAGCCAACGGCTCAATCAACGGAACACGGCCGGGCGCATGTACCTCATGCCGAAACCAGTGATTGCCAGCCTGCCTGGCCCCGCAGCGGGTGCAGGTTTGTCACTGGCTCTCGCCGCGGATCTACGGATCATGGCAGATACCGCCTTTATCACTTCTGCGTTCGCGCGCGTAGGTTTCAGTGGCGATTACGGCGGCAGCTTCTTCCTTTCCCATATTGTGGGGAGCGGCAAGGCGAAAGAAATCTACTTCCTTTCAGACCGAATTTCCGCTGAGGAGTGCGAGCGACTAGGCATTGCTAACAAAGTGGTTCCAGCGGATGCCTTAGAGGAAGAGACGATGAAATTGGCGCGGCGTCTGGCGGCAGGTCCGCCAGTGGCGTATCGGTACATGAAGGAGAACTTCAACCGCGCGGCCATGGGGGCAGACGTGATCGAGTGCCTGGATCTAGAGGCGACGCATCATGTGCATGCAGGACTCACGGAAGATCATCGGGCGGCGGCGAAGGCTTTTGTCGAGAAGACTGAGCCAGTATTTAAGGGTCGGTGATGGGCTTGTCTTCTTAAGTGTGGTCCGGGTATCCGGGCCACACGATTTCCCAGCGGCCGTTATCCGGCCTTCCAACTCATAGGCAGGGATGGCTCAGATGTCAAAGAGATTCAAGAACATCTTCACATCGGAGTGGGAAGATCGTGGTAGTTGGCGATGCCTGGATCTAGAGGCGACGCATCATGTGCATGCAGGACTCACGGAAGATCATCGGGCGGCGGCGAAGGCTTTTGTCGAGAAGACTGAGCCAGTATTT
>SMWK01000070.1 GCA_004356895.1 Gammaproteobacteria bacterium | reverse complement strand
TGACGCCTTCGCGCATGTCGAGCGCAGCGGCGAACACAGTGTCGGACAACCCCCACAAGACCATGAGCATCAGGCCGTTCTTGAGCGTGCTGGCGATAGAAGTCACACTTCCAGCCTGCTTGTTATTTTTTGTATACATTAATAAACGAGATCTTTAGCGTTTCAATTGAGCCAGAGTTCGAAGCTGATTTTTACCCTTCCAATCACGGTACCGTATAGCACTCACATGTTTGGTTTCGTCTTTCCAGTTACCCCGGTGGGCCAGCAAAAACCCGTCACCGTCGACTTTTGCCTGCCAACGTTCGCTGTCCCAGTCAACGAAGGCGAGGCTGATATTGGCATGGTCGTGCCACTTATCCTCATTCTCTGGCCGTTGTTCAAAGCTGTCATCACGGATCCATGCGGTCCAATTTTCGCCATTCCATGCCACGAACTCCATGCTGTTTTGCGCCCAGGGTTGATTGATAGGCTCGGCACCGGTGTAGCTGGTGGCCTCATACATGAGTTTTGCCGCGACGACGGGAAGGAGCACTACCACTAGAGCCACCAGACCCGGAACAACTTTAATCATCGATCCCCTCAGTTCGCCAAAACCCGTTGCGAGCAACGTAAACAATGCACACTTTCACCGTGACTCGACATGCATTTGTCGAAAAACACGGTAGAACGGTGTTATTGAGAAGCGCTCACCCTTGCCAGAATTGCTGCTTCCACTTCAATTCGTGCGTTTCCCCTGTGGCCGCTATCTCTACGTCCACTTCAAACGTAATGTGTTCCTCCGGGCTGAACCGGAAGGTGCTGATATGGTATATCGCCTGACCCTCCCGGATTTCGTCAAAGTTCAGCCCTTTTGCCTGGCCGAGTAAATTCCTCGCCCCACCGCTGACGCATGCTTCCACGCCGACGCCGAGCGCATCTTTTTGATACACGCTCACCATGACCACGCCGAGTTTTTCATCGCGGTCGATTCCGTACAGTTTGGCGACTTCGGGGCGAAGGAAGGTGCTGTTGAAGGCTTTGTAGTCGACTTCATGGTCGGGCGCCGCAGCTTTGACAGCCGCAGGCACAGCAAGAAGGTTACCGCATTTGACACTTTGCAGACCGGTTTCGCTGCACGCTAAAGTGGCAAAAAGCGCGATAAGTGAGAGAGTTGCATTTCTCCATATTTTGGTGCTCATAGCCGTCACCTTGAGCATCGCAATCAAGCGAGCCAATGTTTAACTACCTGGAATCAGTATACCCAGAGAGCCCGATCCTCACAAATCATTCCGTCTGCTGCAGTCGCATCGTCTGAATGACCGTCAGCCGACGATGACCATAAGGTGATAAACCGCCGTCGAGATATTGTTGAATCTGTGCCTGGCTCAGTGCTTCCGCCATCAATTTCGGCACTGTTCTCTCGTGGTTGCCGTGAAAGTCATGACAGCCAAGACAAGTTCCCCAACGCTGTTCACTGATCAGCGTGGTATGAGGAACATCAACAGGGTCGTCATCCAGCGCGGTGTCCTCATGGCAGTGCTCACAGACTCGCGGTGTGACGCTAACACGAATGCCCAAGTGCTCCTGGTGACAGCTAACACAGGATTGCACACCCATCGCCTTTCGCGCCTCGGCGAATTCGGGTTCCATGAACTTGGCCACAGGATGTCGGTCGTCTGGATTTGTGTGACATGCCAGACATTGTTCGTTACCGGCTGGCGCGTAGATGAAATGACTTGCTGAATCCGATACTCCAGCCGCATGCATCAGGTTGTTAAACGCCTGACCGGCAAAATTACCGGGGGCTGGGACATGACATTCACGGCAGGCAGTTTTGCTGTGTCCGATGTTGCGCGGACCGGCGGCGTGCCAGGATTCGCGTCCGGGAAGCAGAAGCAACACGCCGCCTATCACTGCGACAATCAATCCCCAGCGGTAAGCCGCTTGCTGATCGAGTGTCAGCGATTTCCACCTGATGAGAAATGCAGCTATCAACATACCCCCTATTTGTAGGCGAGCGCGTACACCATATGGATAAGAGCCAACACGGTAATCAGGCACGATGAAGGTATGTGGACCAATAGCCTGAAGCGTTGGAAACGCTGGCGCCGCTCGAGGTTTCTGATCAAGGTTTTGTCCACGGCGCCAACCATGGTATTGAACACAAATAAAGACGACAAAACGACAGTGTAAGCGAACCCCAGAGAAACAGAATGCAGGTAAAGCAGAACGGGGGCGAGCATTCCCAGATAGCTGTGCCGCTCGGTTGCAGTTAGTGCCAACCTACGCGTCAGCCTCAGGTAAGGCATGTACCACTGGTAGCCAATGAACGCGATCAGCAGGCTTCCGGTGGTGAATCGGTAGGCGTCGATCTGCTGCAGGGTTATTATTGCGCTGAACCCCCAGTCGAGTGCGCTCTGGAGCAAATAATAGGCGCACATAGCCAATGTTACGGTCAGCTGGAGAAACTTCACCGCTCCGTGTTCCGGCGTTGTCTGCGCAGGCGCGTGACCCACCGACGTGAAGACCTCCATCTGGACTCGTTCCGGCCTGACCCCGACCTCGAGCAGCATGGCTTGCGCCGATTGCATATATCCATGCGGTCCACAAACGAGATATCGTGCACCAGGCAAGGATGCGTGGATGGACCGGACAGCATTCAGATCCAGGTGCTGCCGGCCGCCGGTGGCACGGTAGTTCACGGTGATGTTGTCGTGCCTCGCAGCCAGCTCATCGAGTTCGGTGCGGTACGCGAAGTTGATTTGAGTACGCGCCGAATAGTCGATATGCAATGTTTGATCGCTTGTTGCCTCAGCGATACTGCGGGCAATTGCCAGTGCCGGCGTCATCCCGATTCCGGCGACCAGACAGACAACGGTTTCTCCTAAGTCCGGGTCTATCCAGAAATCGCCTTTCGGATGTGACAGTTTAAGGTGAGGCTGCCGGGGTTGCTTGAACAACCAGTTGGACAGGAATCCGTGGTCTTCGCGTTTGACCGTGATCTCTCGCCACTCGGTGCAGCGGGCAGGAGATGTGATGGTATAGGGACGTTGAACCCAGGCTCCGTCAATCTCGGCCGAGATCACCACGTATTGGCCGGGAAGGGAGGGGCGTAGTGGCTGTGGATCGATTTCACCATCCTCAACTATCTCCTCGCAGGGCGTGAAGCGAAAGGACCGCACATCGGGGGCGACTTCAATTTCTTCGGACAGCTGAACGACCTGTCCGGTGCTGCTGAGCAGCGATGCGATCGAAGCGGTGCAGGCGCCGCATACCGTCGTAGCACCGGTTTCGCGGCTGAGGTCTTCGAGGGTCTCCACCCCGTGCACGATGATCGACTCGATCGCCCGCCGTGTCAGTCCGAGGCACGGGCAGAGTATTGCGTTGGGGTCCGCCGCCAACTGTGCCGGGGAGGGTTCCAGCAAATGTCCGCTTTCGCGGAATTTCTGGAGCGCTTCGCGGTCGAGTTGCACCTGGTCCAGCAGTAGTGCATGTACCTGACTTAGTTCCAACCAGGGCCCTTCCACATGTACCCGCACGAGCTCACCGTTGTGCGTGGTCAAGATGCGCAGGATCTCGCGCCTGTCATCGCGGTAGATGAAGTCTTCGCACTCCGCATCCGGTGGAATTTCCAGTGAGGCACTGTAAATTGCCCGATCGATAACATGGTTGACGATGACCTCGCGGCCATCATCGAGCTGCACCACGGTTACTAACGCCGGGTGACCGCGGAATTCACCATCAAACAGGGTGGCCAGGCCGCCGGTCATGGCATAAACGCGTTTCACTGCACCAAGGTACTTGTGGAGTTCTGGTACCGCGGCGGTCGCCTGCAGGAATTGTTTACGATCGAAGATAACCAACTCGACTGCAGACACGGCAATCGCTGCAGCGCTATGAGGACGATCTTCAAGTACCGCCAGCCCGCCGAACGTATGTCCTGCGTGAAGCATCGACAAGGTAATTTCTACGCCGTCCTCCAGGCGAGCGCGTTTCACGGACCCTGAACGGACCACATAAACCGCGGACGGCGGATCGCCTTCAGCAACAATGACCTGGCCGGGTTCAAAGTGTTCCTCGCGGCTCCAGCCGTGCTCCTGGTCAAACAACGCCAATGCTCGATACATCACTGATTGTTCCACCAACGATATCTGCTGGTTTTGGCGACGGTGGATAAGGTTAATATGATCTTCGATTGCAGGGTTGAGTTGCATTGCCTGGGCGAATACCGCTTTAGGAACCACAAGCACCTGGCTATCGCTCGGGCTACGAACGCTGGCTCGTCGAATTCCGTCACTGGATTCGAGAAGCGCCCCTTCCCCTATGTGCGCGCCAATGTGGTCGACGCGTCGCAGAACCACCTCCTCCCCACCGGCTTGTTTGAAGACTTCGAGCACGCCATCAATCAGCACATACATTTCGTCGCCGGTGTCACCCTCGGTAAAAAGTAGTGAGCCACTCCTGATCGTCCGCAGTGCACAACCGGCGGCGATCAGTTCACAATCTGCGTGGGTTAGCGAAGCGAAAAGTTCACAATGGGCGAGGATATCGCTCAGAATTGGGTTGGTTTTTGGCGTTTCCTCAATCACTGAACCTCCGGCGACTCGTCGTGTAGGGTCGATTGCGGAGCTGACTTGTGCCCATGCAGAACGCCTTCGGCCAGAGATTCACGATCGCAATGGAATTGATCAGAGGTTCCCTTGTTCTATCTGGTAGTGCACCGTTGTCTCTGTACATTTGTGGTGACGTAACAAGCCGAGCTTTCCGGTATCGCTTTCGAAAGCGCGTGGCGATAGCAACCAAAGAAACGAGAACGACCCAGCGTGTTCGAGAAGACTAAGTTACATCCGAGCTCAACATCACGTGACAATCTTAACCGCTAACTCATCGCAGTTGGCTCCATGCAATACGGCATTCGCCGAGGAACCGGTAACGAGTTCTGCGCCGTGTTTACCATGAGTGCCCACCACCACCAGATCGGCACCCCGCTCATCGGCAAGATGATGAATCTCCGCCGCCGTCTGACCGTGTGTGACCAATAACGCATCCTCACCGATACCGTAGCCGGACACGAATCCGCGTAATGTATCGAGCGCTTCGGCGTCGTTGTGCTGCCGGTTCTTGAGTACGTGACATACTTCGATCACCGCACCCGTTGTCTCGGCCACTTTGTGCGCGTGGGTCAAAACCTGGCTTGACTCGTCCGTCAAATCCAGAACTGCCAACAGGCGTTTATAAGGTCCGTCGGTGTGAGTCGACTTATCGTTAATCCGCACGGCCAGTACGCTGCAGGGTGTGCCATGGATGACCGCGTTGGGCGTGGAGCCAAGGAGTAGGCGCCAACCGTGGCGTCCGTGGGAACCGATTACGACCAGATCGACGTTGACCTCCGTCTGCTCGTGCAACACTGCGGCGGGATGGCCACCGAGGACCCGGTGTTTCGTGATGCCAAAGGGTCGACAGAACTGTTCCAGGTGGACGTCCGCTTCCTTCTTGATGGCTTCGTCCAAGACCTCTGAATTGGGGAAGTCTTGGTTGGAGTGATATTTTTCATAGTGAGAGTGAAGACGTTCGCTAACGTGCAGCACTTCTATGGTCTCGGGTTCCGCGAGGTGACAGGCTCGCTCGAGAATCAGCTCGGCATTGGATTCGGACAAGTCGAGTCCAACCAACACTCGGTCATAGGCTGCCATTGGTTCACCCCCTTTTTAAATCGTGTCAGCAAACATAACTGGGTCTACCAAGCGCGGCAGGACGGATACATTTTACACTCATTGGATACCTGGTTGCCTGGCTTTGCCCCTTAGGTCAGAATCGGCTCGAACGGGGGAATGATATACAAGACAGCTGCCGGTCAGTAGCGTAAAAAATGCTGACGTCGAATATCGAATTGTGGTGTTCGTTGTTTGAGAGGGCGGGCATGTTGCGAAAGTTCTGGGTTGATCGTTGGAAACGCAATCAGATCGGTTTCCACCAGGTAAATTACAATGTCTGGCTCACTAAATACTGGGTTAACCTTGGATTAGCTTCGTCTTCCCCAGTATTTGTACCCATGTGTGGCAAGAGCCTCGACATGCGCTGGTTGGAACAACAAGGCCATCTCATCCGCGGTATCGATTTGGCCGGTATTGCCTTGGAAGCCTACTTTGAAGAAGGCAATGAGGACTTTAATCGGATCGCACAAGGTTCGCTCACGAGGTACGAGGGACTGAACAGCGTTCTTTTTTGTGGTGATTTTTTTGAGTTGACCGCTGTCGATTTGGACGGAGTAGTCGCCGCATTCGATCGAGGCGCGCTGGTGGCTTTGGCACCGGGGCATCGGGGTAATTATGTCGACCACATGTTGCGCGTGTTACCCGAGGGGAGTCAGATCTTATTGGTGACTCTGGAATACGATCAGCATCTGGTTTCCGAGCCGCCTTTCTCCGTGTTACCAGAAGAGGTTGAAACGTTATACGAGAGCCGTTGCAGTGTTGAGGTGCTGGAGTCCGCACCGACCGACCTGGTCCCTCCCCACTTCCAGGCCCATGGAGTCGAATCCGCGGTCGAGTGTGTCTATCGAATCATTAAGGAGCGGTAGAGGTGCCTTCATCAGGCATATTCATCTTCCGTGACCGGGTCTGATCAACTCGCTGATCGCCTGCTCGATTACCTGGGTGGGGTCCCCCGACTGCGCCCACACAGCTCCCAGGTGCCAGGTAATGCGCAAAAATTGGGCGTCCCTCGGAAGCAGTGTGTGGTCTTCGTATTGAGGGTATTTCGCAAGCAATAGCTTCTCGAGAACCCGTGCCTTAGTTTCATCAGCCATAAAACGCTCGGCTTTGCCGTCCAGTCGCACCCACCACAGTCGCTGCCAATCGTCGTGGTAGGCGTCAAGCAGGATGGTGACCGCAGAATTCTCCTCGATGTTGCGCAGCCGCTTGAGCGGAGTGCCGCGTTTCGATTTGCCGTCGATAGGGGAGTAGAGATGCACGCCGTCGACCACGAAGACAATCGGTACTGTATGGGGTTTGCCTTCACGGGAAGCCGTTGCCAGCCGGGCGACCGGCCAGGCATGCATGAGCGTTTTCAGCAACTCATTGTCGATCTTCATCCGTCGGTTCGGTCTCGCGGAAAATCGCGATTATGCTCAGTTGTCGTTTCGAAAACCACGAACCCAGCCGCGCTCGTCGCAGTATACGCCCGTAGAGCACCATCCCGGGTCGATGAGCCGTGGACTCGGTTTCATTTCTGGACAAATCGTGGAGTAACTGCAGATGGCTCATTTTGAACTAAACTCAGGGCAATGTTTTCAGATGACCTCAAACAGGAGTTCCTCGAAAACGCGTTTGCCATGTCGGCATTCGCTATCGCAATTACCCGGGTGAGCGACGGTGTATTCGTATTCGCGAATCAGTCTGCGTTGGACTTATTCGGCGCGAAAGATCCCGGTGAGGTGGAAGGCAAGACATCGATTGAGCTCGGCATATGGAAAAACGAGGCACGGCGGCTAGCGTTCGTCGCTTCGGCCCGAGCCGCTGACGACTACACTCCCACTTACAATTTCACCGACCGCGCGGGGAGGAAGAGAGCGAGGTTCCTCTTCTGCCGCTTCTTCGAAGTCGACGGGGTGGAGTATGCCCTGGGTGCATCTGTCGACGTCACATCCATGTGGGAGGCTGAGCGAGCGTTAGCCGGCAGCGAAGCCAAGTTTTCCACTCTTCTCACTCAGAGTCCTACTGCGGTCCTCATAACGACCTGGCCTGCCGCAGAGGTGCTGGAGTTAAATGATGCTTGCTCGCAACTTCTGGGCATCGAACGGGATTCGATAGGGCAAAGGCCCGATGGGTCCTTCTTTGCCGACTCGGAGCAGTTTGCTGAGATAAGCCGGTGTTTGAGCGACGAACGTGTGGTCAACGGGTTACCGGTGAATTTGTTACACGTGGACGGGCACGAGGTTGCAACCCTGCTGTTTTGCCGTCGCTTGACTATGAACGGCGAGCAATATGTCGTAACGCAGATAGTCGATCTCAGCGAACTGCAGCGGGTGGAGCGCGAGCTGGCGGCAAGCGAAGATAAGTTCACCCAGTTGTTCTACGCGAGCCAGATTCCCAGCGCACTCATTCAAGCAGGTCCTCCCAGGGCGATCGCCGAAGTGAACAGGGCGTTGGAAGAGCTGCTTGGGTACCAAGCCGCAGAGTTGATCGAGCTGGGTGATTTCTCGACACTCTGGGTTGAGCCGGAGCGACGTAAGGAATTCATCACTTTGCTGGTCGACGAAGGGCAGGTGGAAACTACCGCTGACTTGCGATCCAAACAAGGTGAGGTGCTTCCGCTGGAAGTCTCGGCATCCTTCGTTGATCTCCGGGGAGAGCAATTCGTACTGATAACCCACGTCAATTTACGCGAGAAACGTCTCTTTGAACAGGAGCTGATGCGCGCCAACGGGCATATGGAACAAGCGCAAGCACTCGCGCGCATCGGTGACTACGTCTGGAACCTTGATTCCGATGTGTTCGAAGGATCCAACGAGTGCATGCGGTTGCTGGGTTTTTCCAATGACCGTGTTGTCGAAGGCGTGAAAGCCCAAGCGACACTGCACGAAGACGATCGCGAAATGGTCATGATCGCGACCGAACATTCCGGAGACTTCGACTTCGAGTGTCGGATCAATCCTGCTGATGGCGCTCCGATACGCCATCTTCATGCATGGGGCACGATTAAACGTGAGGAGGGCGAACGTATCGTGCGCGGGGTGTTTCAGGACATCACCGTGCATAAGGAAGCTGAGCGAGAGAAAGCACGCATCGCTGCACAGATGCAGGAGTCTCAGCGCCTGGAGAGCCTCGGCATCCTGGCCGGCGGCATAGCCCATGACTTCAACAACCTGCTGGCTGGCATCCTCGGCAACGCGGACCTTGCACTCACCGAGTCCGGGCTGCCGTCGATGGTAGAAGATCGTTTGCACGATGTGGTCACCGCATCGAAACGTGCAGCGGATCTCACCCGCCAACTTCTCGCGTATTCGGGCAAGGGTCGTTTTGTCATTGAGACTGCCAATCTCACCGATCTGGTGGAAGAAATGGCCAGTCTGCTGGAGATCAGCATCGCCAAGAACTGTGTACTGGAATTCCACCTCGAACGTGATCTGCCGGCAATGGCAATAGAGGTGGACAGTACTCAGATTCGCCAGGTGATCATGAACCTCATCTTAAACGCCTCCGAGGCGGTCGAGCACGCCCGGGGCGTGGTGCGGCTTTCGACCGGCGTTCAATCGTGCGATGCAGACTACCTGGACGACATCGGACTGGCTGGTGAGATTGATCCTGGGGAGTATGTGTTCCTGGAAGTTTCCGATAATGGCATCGGCATGGATGCAGAGACTCAGGCGCGTATCTTCGAGCCCTTCTTTACTACCAAGTTCACTGGTCGAGGGCTTGGCATGTCAGCGGTACAGGGAATCATAAAAGGGCACTTCGGTGCGCTGCGCGTATGCAGCAAACTCGGCAAGGGGACTACCTTCAAAGTGCTGCTGCCTGCCAGCAAATCGACGGTCCCCATGCTGCCTGAAGAGGTCAGGAAAGTAACCCGGACCGGTAGTGGGTGCGTGCTGGTCGTTGATGATGAACAAACCGTGCGCGATTTGATTCAGAGAATATTGCAAGTGCAGGGCTACGAAGTGCTTCTCGCCAAGGATGGACTGGAGGGTATCGGGACGTTTGCAGCAAATGCGGCAAAGATCGATCTGGTTCTACTGGATCTCACCATGCCGGATGTCGATGGCGACGAGACTTTTCGCCGTATTTTGCAGATCAAGTCCGACGTGAAAGTTGTCCTCATGAGCGGCTACAACGAACAGGATGCCACGCAGCGTTTTGTGGGCAAGAGCCTGGCCGGTTTCCTGGCCAAGCCTTTTTTGGTGGACGACCTACGGCGCAAAGTGGAGGAGGTGCTGGTAGGAGTAGCGAAAGCTGAGTTTTCCGAAATTACGATGGCAGGCTGTCATCATAAGTGAACAATCTAGTGCTCTGGGTAAAAGTCCCTTTGAGACTCACCCCACATCTACGCAGAGACGGCAAAATCGATTACCCTAGGCGGGTTCTAAACTGCACGTTCCAAAACCTCGAGGAGATGGCCTGGAATGAGCTTCGACGTTGGTGTTGATGAGTCTGTCGCGGTAGTTGTCAGCGAAAGCCAGAATCTCTGGCCTTTCCTGTTATATGGCATTTCCGTTGTAGGACTGTTGGCAGCGACACTCGTAGCGGCATGGTTTTTTGGCGCTCGTACCCGCCAAACCGACAGTACCGACATGCCTTTCGAATCCGGGGTGATCCCCGTGGGAAGTGCGGATCAGACGCGGCTTTCTATCGAGTTCTACCTCATCGCGATGTTCTTCGTCATCTTCGATCTGGAGACGATCTTCATATTCGCCTGGGCAGTGGCTTTTTTCGAACTCGGCTGGCAGGGTTACTTCGGCGCCGCTGCTTTTATTGTCATTCTTCTGGCTGCGCTCGTTTACGAGTGGCGTACCGGCGCTCTGGATTGGGGCGTGCTGCGACGCCGATCGCGTCGTGATTATTCGATTGCGGGAGAAACGCGGAACTTGAGTGGGGCGGAATACTGAATGCAGTGGCGATTGATCAAAACCGAGCCCGGCGCGTTGATGGAAGATGTGGACGCAGCCTATGATGAGGATCTGGCCAAGAGTGTGTTGGTCGGCAACCTTCAAGATCTGGTTGCCTGGGGACGGGCCCATTCGTTGTGGCCATTCAACTTCGGGCTGTCTTGTTGTTATGTGGAATTCGCCACGGCCATTACCCCCCGCCATGATATAGCTCGCTTTGGCTCCGAGGTCATGCGGGCATCGCCGCGTCAGGCTGATCTACTCATTGTTACGGGCACCGTGTTTCGCAAAATGGGTCCGGTAGTGCAACATCTTTATGAGCAGTTGCTGGCACCTCGCTGGGTGATATCCATGGGTTCATGTTCCAACTCGGGCGGTATGTACGACATCTACAGCGTCGTGCAGGGTGTGGATAAGTTTTTGCCGGTGGACGTTTACGTACCCGGCTGTCCGCCGCGTCCCGAAGCGTTGCTGCAGGGCCTCATCCTCCTGCAGGAAGCCATAGCGAAAGACCGGCGGCCACTGGGTCGAGTCATTGCGGACGATCGTCACCAGCTGTCAAATACCCCGAATCAGCGTGATCTGCGTACGCCGGAAAGAATGCAGGCCACCACCCTTGCAGAGCCCAATAGCGTGGGCGATGCACCACTATCGGCCGACCTCCTGAGCAGTGAGCCCCGGAGAACCGAAAAGAAGTAGCGGCAACCTATGTCAGAGTTGGCACAACAACCGACCACCCGGACGGGGGTGGCAGCAGAGTTGATGGCTCGTTTTGAGCCCGAATGTCTGTACCAGGAAACGGTAGATGGCATCGCGACCCTCTGGGTATCGAGAAATCGATTGCTAGACGTGATGCGGTATCTCAAACACGAGATCGACAAGCCTTTCCCGCTGTTATTCGACTTGTCCGCAATAGATGAAAGGTTGCGCGAGCACCGTGCTGGCCAGCCAGCGTCGGACTTCACCGTTTTCTATCACCTGATTTCCCTCGAACGAAACGAGGACGTACGCATCAAAGTTGCGCTGGCGGATGACGACTTGAGTCTGCCGACCCTAACGAGCGTTTGGCCGGCCGCCAACTGGTACGAGCGCGAAGTTTTCGACATGTTCGGGATCGATGTCATCGGCCATCCGAACTTATTTCGTATTTTGACACCGCCCTTGTGGGAGGGACATCCGCTGCGCAAAGAACATCCCGCCCGGGCGACCGAAATGGACCCGTACGAGATGAGTCCCGAGATCAAACATGAACAGCAGGAAGCACTGCGGTTTGTCCCCGAACAATGGGGGATGAGCACTGAGGCAAAACACACCGACTTCATGTTTCTGAACCTCGGCCCCAACCATCCGAGCGTGCATGGGGTATTTAGAATCGCGCTGCAACTCGATGGCGAAGTGTTGGTCGATGCGGTTCCGGACATCGGCTATCACCACCGCGGGGCCGAGAAGATGGCCGAGCGGCAGAGCTGGCATACGTTCATTCCTTACACCGACCGCATCGACTATCTGGGTGGGGTGATGAACAACATGCCTTACGTGATGGCCGTGGAGAAGATGGCGGGCATCGAAGTGCCGGATCGCGCCAAGGTCATCCGCATCATGCTCGCGGAGATGTTCCGCATATCCAGCCATCTGCTTTTTTTCGGAACGTTTGCCCAGGACGTCGGGCAGATGTCGCCGGTGTTGTACATGTTTGCCGACCGCGAGCGACTTTTCAGCAACATTGAGGCGATTACCGGTGGCCGTATGCACCCGATGTGGTTTCGCATTGGCGGCGTGGCTCAAGACCTGCCGGACGGCTGGGATACGATGTTGCGGGATTGGTTGGACTATATGCCAAAACGTCTGGACGAGTACGACTCGGTCAGCATGAACAACAGTATCCTCAAGCAGCGTACGGTTGGCATCGGACCTTACAATACTCAAGAAGGGCTGGAGTGGGGCGTGACGGGACCGAATTTGCGGGCGACCGGTTCTGACTGGGACCTGCGTAAGAAGCGCCCTTACGGCGGGTACGATCAGTTCGATTTTGAGATTCCGGTGGCGGCAAATGGCGATTGTTACGATCGCTGCTGGGTGCGTGTACAGGAGATTCGGCAAAGCCTCAGGATTATCCGGCAGTGTCTGGACAACATGCCGAGTGGTCCCTACAAAGCAATTCATCCGCAGACGACACCGCCACTGAGAGAGCGGACGATGGAGGATATCGAGACGTTGATTCAGCACTTCCTGAATGTCAGTTGGGGGCCGGTGATTCCGTCTTCGGAGTGCAGCGTGAACATCGAGGCAACCAAGGGGTGGAACTCTTATTACCTGATATCCGACGGGGGGACGGGGTCGTACCGGACCCGAATCCGTACGCCGTCGTTCCCGCACCTTCAAATGATTCCGCTGATCAGTCGCGGGTTCATGATTGCCGACCTGATTGCGATCATTGCCAGCATCGACTTTGTCATGGCGGACGTGGATCGATGACGTGAGCGAAGTAAGCCAACTCATCGAAGCGCTCTCGGTTGAAGAAGTCGATGCAATCGAAGCCGAAATCACCCACCTGCCCAATCGGGAGTCGGCGGCAATCGAGGCGATGCGTATCGTGCAGGAAAAGCGCGGCTGGATATCGGATGAGAGCCTCCGTGCTATCGCTCGTTTGTTGGGTATGTCCACCGAGGCGCTGGATAGCATCGCAACGTTTTACAACCTGATTTTTCGAAAACCCGTGGGCCGGCACGTTCTCATGTTGTGTGACAGCGTTAGCTGTTATGTCATGGGTTGTGACAAAGTTCGAACGGCGGTGTGCGATCAGTTGGGTGTGGAGATGGGTGAAACGACGCCGGACGGACGGTTTACCCTGTTGCCGATAGTTTGCCTCGGCGCCTGCGATCGCGCGCCGGTAATGACCATCGATGAAGAACTCATCACCCATCTGAGCGCCGATTCGATACCCGACATTCTGAGCGGATTCGATTAGTGGTTACTTTGTCCACCAAGCCATTAACCGAGCGAGTGGAAGCTGTTGGCGGTGTCGTCGATATGGCCGCGTACGAAAACGCCGGGGGTTATGAAGCCGCGAGGCAGGCGATTACGAAATCAGAACCCGAGGCTGTGCAAGGGCTGGTGAAGGATGCCGATTTGCGAGGGCGTGGGGGTGCCGGGTTTCCAACGGGCGTCAAATGGGGGTTTGTTCCCAAGGGCGACGCAGCCGGACCGGGTCACAAGTATCTGGTATGTAACGCCGATGAGATGGAACCGGGTACCTTCAAAGACCGTTACCTGATGGAGATGGATCCCCATCTCCTCATTGAAGGGATGCTCATTGCCGCTTTTGCCATCGGCGCGGACAAAGCCTACATATTCTTGCGCGGCGAGTATCACGAATCGTTCAAGCAGCTTTACTCAGCCCTCGCCGACGCGAGTGAAAAAGGATACGTTGGGCAAAATGTTTTTGGTTCGGATTTCAGCGTAGACCTCGTTATTCATCGCTCGGGTGGACGATATATCTGCGGGGAAGAGACCGCCCTGCTCAACGCGCTCGAAGGCAAGCGGGGACAACCCCGAACAAAACCGCCCTTCCCTCCGGCAAGTGGAGCCTGGGGTCGACCTACCATCGTCAACAACGTGGAGACGTTGTGTAACGTACCGGGAATTCTTAAGAACGGCGTAGACTGGTTCCGCGACCTCGGGATCGGTAACGACTCAGGCACTAAACTCTACGGCGTCTCCGGCAGAGTCAAACGGCCCGGTTTATGGGAACTGCCAATCGGGACGACGATTCGGGAGATCATCGAGGAGCATGCCGGCGGCATGCAGGACGGCTATAAGTTGCGGGGTATTCTTCCCGGTGGCGCATCCACGGATTTTCTGACCATCGAACACCTCGACCTGCCAATGGACTACGGTTCCATCCAGGCCGCAGGCAGCAGGATGGGGACGGGAACGATGATCCTGATGGACGATTCCATTTGTCCGGTGGCGATATCGATCAATCTGCAACATTTTTTCGCCCAGGAATCCTGCGGTTTCTGTACACCGTGCCGCGAAGGTTTGCCGTGGTTGGAGCAGTTGCTGATCGACATCGAAGAAGGTCGCGGCCAGCCCGGAGACCTGGAACTTCTGGACGGAAACGCCGCGTTTATTGGTGCCCCTGGTAATACGTTCTGCCTTCATGCCACCGGGGCCATGGAACCGTTGCTGAGCGCTTTGCGCTGTTTTCGCGAAGACTTCGAAGCGCACATTGAAAGTGGCGGCTGCCCGTATCGCGAGAGAGGACACTAACGTGGCAACAATTGTCGTAGACGGTGTGGAGTTTGAGGTCGACGAAGGTCAGAACCTCTTGCATGCCTGTCTTTCACAAGGTCTCGAGTTGCCGTATTTCTGTTGGCATCCTTCGCTCGGGTCCGTCGGGGCATGTCGGCAGTGTGCGGTCATTCAATACGCCGATGCTGACGATACGCGCGGTCGCCTCACCATGGCCTGCATGACGCCGGCCAAGGACGGTACCCGCATTTCCATTCAGACGGAAACTGCAAAACAATTTCGCGCATCGGTCATTGAGTGGTTGATGGAAAACCACCCTCATGATTGTCCGGTATGTGAGGAAGGTGGCGAGTGTCACTTGCAGGATATGACCGTCATGACCGGTCATACCCAACGTCGCTATCGCGGCAGGAAGCGAACGTTTGAGAACCAGTATCTCGGGCCGTTTCTGAACCACGAGATGAATCGTTGCATCACTTGTTACCGATGTGTACGTTTCTATAACGACTATGCAGGCGGTACCGACCTGCAAGTTTTTGGTTCGCGCGACCGTATGTACTTTGGGCGTACGACTGACGGTGTGCTCGAAAACGAATTCAGCGGCAATCTGATTGAAGTGTGTCCAACGGGCGTATTCACTGACAAACCTTTCAGCGAAAGCTATACCCGCAAATGGGATCTCTCTAGCGCGCCGTCAATCTGTGCCGGTTGTGCGGTTGGCTGCAACACGTTTGTGAGTGAACGTTATGGCCGCTTGAAGCGCGTTCACAATCGTTACCACGGAGAGTTGAACGGCTATTTCCTCTGTGACCGCGGCCGTTTTGGCGCGGGGTTCGTCAACTCAACAGACCGGATCGAACACGTGGGGGAACGAGTCGAAGACGATTTCTTCGATGTGCTCGACGTAGAAGTCGGGATCGCGAAACTCGCAGAGATGATTCGTCAGGGTGATGTTGTTGGCATCGGATCCCCGCGGGCATCACTCGAAACCAATGTTGCTCTGAAGACACTCGTCGGTGAAGCCCAGTTCTGTACCGGCATGAGCAGTGCAGAAGAAAGCCTCGTCGATCTGATCATACAAACCCAACGCGCTACGTCAGCCGACATTCCGTCCTTGAGCGATGTCGAAAGTGCAGACGCCGTACTGATACTCGGCGAAGATGTTTTGAACACCGCACCACGCGTGGCGTTGGCATTACGCCAGACAGTGCGTAACCGGGCATTGAACCTCGCCGGTGAGGCGGGCATTCCCCAGTGGCAGGATGCCGGTGTGAGCAGTCATGCCCAGGGGCGCTTGAATCCATTATTTATTGCAAGCGTTCTGCCAAGCGGTATTGACGATATCGCTGCAGATTTGCTGCATGACGTTCCATTGAATCTTGCCGACTGTGGTTTTGCGATTGCTGCGTGCATTGGCGAGGCGACCGGATCTGAACCTGACTTCGTTCGCAAAGCCGCCGCGGCTCTCAGATCTGCACAGAACCCGTTAATCGTCTCGGGCACCAGTACCCGTACCCGGGCAATAGTCGAGGCTGCCGGGGCCGTTGTCGCGGCGTTGGAAAGCGCAGGTAAGGTGCCTCGATTGTTATTGGTTGCACCGGAAGCCAACAGTTTTGGGAGTGGCTTGATCGGTGGCGGTCTGGACATGAATACGGCGCTTCAAAGGGTTGCCAGTGGCAGTACGAAGACGCTGATTGTTGCAGAGAACGATATTTTCAGAAGGGCCGAGCGCGAGCGGGTGGAGCAGGCTCTGTGCACGGTAGAAAATCTCGTTGTGCTCGATTCGCTGGATACGCCTACCGCATCGCTTGCGGGTCTGGTGTTCCCAGCTGCCACATTTGCCGAGTCCACGGGTACCTTCGTGAACTATGAAACGCGGGCCCAACGATTCTATTGCGTGTTCGAGCCGAGGCACGAAATTGCTCCAAGTTGGCGTTGGCTTGCACAGGCTGCAACCGACGCGGGTCGAGACGACCTCGGGTGGACGCACGTTGACGACGTGCTCGAAGCGGTGGCTGCGAGCCCGAATATGGCGGGCGTCAGAGCTGTGGCGCCAGATGCAGGCTACCTTGGCAGCAGTTTGTGCAAAACGCCGCGCGAAACGCCTCGTTTCAGCGGACGCACCGCGATGAACGCGAACGTGAACATTCACGAACCGAAAACTTCCGTAGACGAGGAAACACCGCTGTCTTTTTCCATGGAAGGACTGAACCGCGATCAACCAAGCGCACTGTTACCGTTCGTCTGGGCACCCGGGTGGAACTCAAATCAGTCGGTTTTCAAGTTCCAGCAGGAGGTTGGCGGTGCAGCTGCCGGGGGCGATCCCGGCGTACGGTTACTTGCAAGTGGTTCAATTGGCACGATGCCCGCGCGCTCCGCCTCGGTACGATCAGACCGCGGCGGTGTTGATACTGGATTTCGTCTGATCCCCGTTCAAGCGATATTCGGAAGTGACGAGTTGTCCAGTCGTTCGCCACCGGTCGTGGAAAGATCGTCGGCAGCTTTCATGATTTTCAGTCCCATGGACGCCGAACGTCTCGGGGCGACACAAGGTATGGGCGTGAGTTGCTCCGTTTTAGGTGCGACCTTTGCCGTCACTGTGGACGCGGCCATGAAATCGGGATATGTCGGAGTGTCCGTTGGCTTCACGGGGGCTGAAGGTGAGCTTCCGGACGGCCTCATTGGGTTGGCGGTCGATCCCAATTACCGCCCAACACCGAATCCACACGACCGTGTGATCGCGAGGGGGTAACGGTGGAAGTCGGCTTCATCATGATCTTGCCGTTGGTTGTTGGAGCCATGTTGGGCGCTCTGGTACTGGTCTGGTGGGAGCGCCGTTTGTTGGGATTTTTGCAGGATCGTCTGGGACCTAATCGGCTTGGGCCTTTCGGTGTCGGGCAGATGGTTGCAGATCTCATCAAGCTCATTACCAAACACGATTGGGTACCGCCGTTTGCGGATCGCTTAGTGTTCACTCTGGCGCCAGTCGCGATCGTAGCCGCCATGTTGATGGGTTTTGCGATTGTGCCGTTCGCCCCGGGTTGGCACATTATCGATCTCAACATTGGCCTGCTGTTTTTCCTCGCGATGACCTCCCTGGCAGTATACGGCGTGTTGCTCGCCGGGCTTGCGAGTAACAACAAATACTCCTTGCTGGGGGGACTACGGGCCGCTGCGCAGATGGTCACCTATGAAGTGTTCATGGGACTTTCCATCATGGGCGTCGTAATCCTGACCGGCTCATTCAACATGAGCGAAATCGTTCGTGCTCAGGAAGACCTGTGGTTTTTCATTCCGCAGGTGCTCGGCTTTGTCGTGTTTCTGATTGCCGGTATTGCCGAAGCTCATCGCGCACCATTCGATCTGCCCGAAGCGGAACATGAACTCGTTGCCGGTTTTCATACGGAATACTCTGGTATGAAGTTCGCATTGGTCATGGTCGGGGAATATCTCTCGGTGATACTCACCTCGGCCATCATCGTTACGCTGTTTTTCGGTGGTTGGCTGGGTCCGGATTTTTTACCACCGATCATCTGGTTTTCGTTGAAGACGGGATTATTCATCTGTTTTTTCGTGTTGTTGCGCGCAGCCATACCGAGGCCCCGTTACGACCAGCTGATGTCGCTCGGATGGAAAATTCTCCTGCCGATCACATTGGTGAACCTGTTGGTCACAGGTGCGGTTGTGTTGCTCGCCAAAGGGTGATCTTGAGGACAAGAGTATGATCAGCCAACTAGTATCGTTGTGGAAAGTGTTTCTACATCTGTTCGCGTCCAATGAGACCGTGCAGTATCCATCGAAGAAGAAGTGGTGGTGGAGTAAGCCAACGAAAGTCATGCCCTACCTCGCACCACGCTACCGTGGGCGCATCATTTTGACCCGTGATCCGGATGGTGAAGAGCGCTGTGTCGCGTGTAACCTTTGCGCTGTGGTGTGTCCTGTCGATTGTATTGCGCTGCAGAAAACCGAAGATGAGAACGGGCGATGGTATCCTGAGTTTTTCCGGATCAATTTTTCGCGCTGCATCATGTGTGGTATGTGTGAGGAGGCCTGTCCTACCTATGCGATTCAACTCACGCCCGATTTCGAGATTTGCGAGTACGACCGTAACAATCTGGTTTACGAAAAAGAGCACCTGCTGATAAACGGTGTTGGTAAGTATCCCGATTACAGTTTCTGGCAGGTTGCCGGGAAAACGATATTCGGAAAAAACAAAGGGGAGGCTCAGAACGAGTCGCCACCGGAAGACGTGCGCAGCCTGTTGCCATAACAAGGTTTGAATAGACGCAGCCGCGGGAAGGGTTTGATGTTCGGGTTTAGAATCGAGACAGGACGCTAACATGGAAGTCGTGCTGTTTTACATTGCCGCAAGTATTGCGCTCACTACTTCGATACTCGTCATCACCAGAACCACCGCATCCCACGCGCTTATCTATCTGATTGTTTCTTTGTTGGCTGTCGCGGTGATTTTTTATCTGCTGGGTGCACCGTTTGCCGCGGCGCTCGAGGTCGTCATCTATGCCGGGGCCATCATGGTGCTTTTCCTGTTTGTCGTGATGATGCTGAATCTCGGCCCGAGTCAGGTCGCCCAGGAGCGGCGTTGGCTGGAGCCACGAATGTGGATCGGACCTTCGATACTCACGCTGATCCTGTTTTTCGAAATGGTTTATATACTCGCTGGCACTCCCGCTCTCACTTCCGGCGTCGCGGTCTCCGCCAAGGAGGTGGGTGAAAGGCTTTTCACCACCTACCTACTGGGAGTGGAGCTTGCCGGGTTTCTACTGCTCGCAGCACTCGTTGGCTCTTACCACCTCGGTCGCCGTTACATGCGCGCGCGTCGTGAGGAGATCGGTTGATGCAGACTGCCATTGCCGTTCCAATCGAACATGTATTGGTTCTGGCGGCTGCGTTGTTTCTGATCGGGTTCACCGGTGTGCTGGTGCGCCGCAATGTTATTTTCCTTCTGATGTCGCTGGAAATCATGATGAACGCGTGCGGACTTGCGTTTGTGGTTGCCGGGGCACGATGGATCGAACCCGACGGGCAGATCATGTACATGTTCATTCTGTCTCTGGCGGCGGCCGAAGTGGCGGTTGGTTTGGGTTTGATACTGCAGCTCGAGCGCCGGTATCGGCATCTCGACATAGACGCTGCAAGCGAGCTGACGGGTTAGGGTGACGGACCTGCTCTGGCTGATTCCCGCACTGCCCCTCGCCGGATTTCTGATCCTGCTCGTAACGGAAGGTCGCCTGCCGAAGCTGGCTGTCGCCCTGGTCGGTGCGGGATCGATCGGTTTGGCTGCGTTGACGACGTTTGTTGTGGGAAGCGGGTTTCTCGACGCTGGCAGCGAACCCTACACACAGACACTCTGGGTGTGGATGGATATTGCTGGCTTCTCGCCAAACATCGCGCTGTACCTGGATGGGTTGTCTCTCGTGATGCTGGGTGTCATCACGGGGGTAGGGTTCCTGATTCACCTTTACGCTACCGGCTACATGGCCGTCGAGGAAGGCTACAGCCGCTTCTTCGCCTATATGAACCTGTTCGTATTCGCCATGGTGGTGCTGGTGTTGGGAGACAACCTGCTCGTGCTCTATCTCGGTTGGGAAGGGGTGGGGTTATGCAGTTACCTGCTGATCGGGTTTTTCCACACGGATGCGGAGAACGGTTACGCAGCACGTAAGGCGTTTGTGGTCACTCGTGTCGGTGACACCGCTATGGCGCTGGGGTTATTTCTGCTGTTTCGTGAACTGGGAACTCTGGAGATTCAGGCGGTGCTGGAAGGCGCGCGAGTTGCCTGGCCGGCCGGCTCGACATTGTGTACGGCCGTTGCCCTCCTGCTGCTCGGCGGAGCGGTTGGTAAATCCGCCCAGCTACCGTTGCAAACCTGGTTGCCGGACGCTATGGCGGGGCCAACGCCAGTCAGCGCCCTCATCCATGCCGCGACCATGGTCACCGCCGGTGTATATCTCATCGCGCGAATGCACGATCTTTTCCTGCTCTCGCCAACTGCCCAGCTCGCAGTGGCGGTAGTCGGCCTGGCCACTTTGTTCATCTCAGCCTTTGCGGCACTGACCCAGACAGACCTCAAACGAATACTCGCGTATTCAACCATGAGCCAGATCGGTTACATGTTCCTCGCGTTGGGTGTTGGCGCCTGGTCGGCAGCGATCTTTCATCTCATGACCCATGCCTTTTTCAAGGCACTGCTCTTTTTGTCGGCCGGCTCCGTCATCTCCGCCATACACCACGAGCAGGATGTGATGAAGATGGGTGGTCTGTGGCGACGTCTACCGGTGCCGTTCTGGAGCATGGTGGTAGGCTCCGCAGCACTTGCCGCCTTGCCGCTTACCTCCGGGTTCTACAGCAAAGACATCATTTTGTTGACGAGTTGGGATTTTGCATCTGGCGGACCCTGGTTCTGGGGTGTCGCCTCTGCAGCCGCATTTGTCACCGCGCTGTACAGCGCCAGAATGATTTTCCTCGTCTTTTTCGGAACGATGAAAACCGAACCTGAGGATAGGTCAGGTCCGAACATGTGGGGACCGCTGGTGGTCTTGGCATTGTTGGCCGTTGGCGGCGGTTGGTTCGGTCTTGCACCCCTGGCGGACGTCCTGCCGGATGGAGGACTCAATAGTCATGAACACAGTACGTCACTTGTCTGGATCACTGCGGCGATTCCGATTCTCGGTGTTGTGTTGGGTATCCTGATTTTCGGCAGTAAGCAGATCAAGGTGGATGGCCTGCTGCGAACGCGATTGGCCGAAACGCTCAGGCGGTTCTGGTTTGGCGGCTGGGGGTTCGATACGTTTTACGACCAGGTCCTGGTGCGTCCTTTTGTGCTGCTGGCGGAGGTAAATAAAAACGACGTGGTAGATCTGGCGTTTCGGGGAACCGCGGCGCTCGCGCGCAGCATCAACCGAATGACCGCCAGAACTCAGACAGGCCGTCTGCGTTGGTATGCATCCAGCATGGCGTTCGGCCTCGCAGTGGTGTTGTTCGTCGTGCTGGAGGTGTTGTGAACCTGCTGGCACTTATTTTGCTCATGCTGGCAGGCGGTGGGATCGCCTGGGTCTCCGAACGGTTCAATCCCAAGGCACCGCAGTGGGTAGCGTTGTTCGTCTTGTTACTGGCAGGGTTTTGGGTGTACGGCTTATGGGTTTCGGGGGATGGGCCGATCTATGCTGAGACGAAATTCGCCTGGATTCCGCGATTCGGTATCTCCGTTTACCTGAGCCTCGATGGGCTGAGTCTGATGCTGGTGGCGCTCACGTTGTTCTTAGGTGTCGTCGCGATCGCATCCTCCTGGACGGAAATTCGCGAGCGAACGGGCTTTTTTCAGTTCAACCTGATTTGGACCCTCGCTGGCTTGGTCGGTGTGTTTGCCGCATTGGACTTGTTCCTGTTTTTCCTTTTCTGGGAAGTCATGTTGATTCCCATGTACTTCCTCATTGCTATATGGGGTCATGAGAATCGCGGTTACGCTGCGATGAAGTTTTTCCTTTTTACCCAGGCCAGTGGCTTGTTGATGCTGCTGGCGATCGTGGCACTCGTTTACCAGAACTACGCAACCAGTGGTGTCCTTACTTTCGACTACCAGGCATTGCTGGGTGCGGAGATCGATCCGGATATCGCGTTCTGGATCATGCTCGGTTTTTTCATCGCCTTTGTCGTCAAGCTTCCCGGTGTGCCGTTCCATACTTGGTTGCCTGATGCGCACACGCAAGCTCCCACCGCCGGTAGCGTGATTCTGGCGGGCGTCATGTTGAAGACGGGGGCGTACGGTCTCATTCGTTTTGTGGTGCCGCTGTTCCCGGAAGCAGCGCTGGATTTTCGCTGGCCGGCGATGGTGCTGGGCGCGGTGAGTGTCATTTACGGCGGCTACATGGCGTTCAGCCAGTCAGATTTCAAGAGACTCGTCGCCTATAGCAGCGTCAGCCACATGGGATTTGTGCTGCTTGGAGTTTTCGCTTGGAATCAACTGGCGTTACAGGGTTCGATCGTGCAAATGCTGGCGCACGGGTTTTCCTCTGCTGCGCTTTTTATGCTCGCAGGGGCATTGCAGGAACGATTGCACACGCGCGAAATGTCGGACATGGGTGGTTTGTGGGTGCGCGCCCCGCGTATGGGAGTCATAACACTGTTTTTCGTCGTTGCTTCCTTAGGTATGCCAGGACTTGGCACGTTCGTTGGTGAATTCCTGGTATTGCTGGGTGCGTTTCAGGTTGACGTGACCGTTACCGTCGCAGCGGCGATCGGCATCGTCTTTGCCGCGGTCTATTCGCTCTCACTCATGCAGCGTTCGTTTCAGGGTCCGCCTAATACAAATGTTGAGACGATGGCCGACTTCGGGTTACGCGAGATGTCCGTGATGCTGGTCATGGCGCTTGCGCTGGTGTGGTTGGGCATCTTTCCTCAAGCTGTGCTGGAGATGGCTGCCCCGTCACTCGCCAGCATGGGAGTGGGTGCCCCATGATCAAACAGGATTTCGTCGCGCTAGCGCCGTATCTCGCAGTGGCCGGGGGCATCGTCTTGCTGATGTTGCTCGTGTCTTTCTGGCGCAGTGTTCGGGTCATGTTGACGATGACTGTCGTCGTGTTGCTGGTAAGCCTGGGATTAGTTGGTGTCGGCATCGGTAACCCGCCACACCTTATTTCCGGATTCCTGTTGATAGATGGCTACGCCGCCCTGTTCAACGCCTTGTTCATCATCGCGGCGATCGTCACCGCACTGCTGGCATACGGATATATGCGTGGCCGTGGGGGCGAGCAGGAAGAGTTCTATCTGTTGCTGGTGCTGGCTACGCTCGGTGCGATGACAATGGCGGCTGCCCATCATTTTGCCGCCGTGCTGCTGGGGCTCGAGATCTTATCGATCTCATTGTACGTTCTCATCGGCTACTCGGAGGAAGGCCACCCGCCGTTAGAGGCTGCCCTCAAGTACCTCGTGCTCTCGGGTGTCGCATCCACAACAATGTTGTTCGGCATGGCTCTCATCTACAACGCCACGGGTACGTTGGTGTTTTCGGAGCTCGGCTCTACTGATTTTGCGGTGCCGCGCGACGAGCTGTATTACCTGGCTGGACAAGGGCTGTTATTTGCCGGGATCGCCTTCAAGCTGTCACTGGTGCCGTTCCATATGTGGACACCCGACGTCTATCAGGGAGCTCCCGCGCCGGTAACGGGATTTCTTGCCACGGTTTCCAAAGGTGCAGTGTTTGCCTTCGTGTTACGTTACGCGCTGATAACGGATGTACTTGCTATCCCGGTCATGAGCACCGTCCTTTTGGTGTTTGCAGTGTTGTCCATGCTTGGTGGCAACTTGCTGGCGTTGTTGCAAAACAACGTAAAACGGCTTCTCGCCTATTCGTCGATCGCGCACATCGGCTATCTTCTGATCGCCCTGCTCGCCGTGGGAGTGTTGGCCGATAGCCTGATAGCCGTGGAAGCAAGCATCGTCTACCTGGTTGGCTATTTTCTAATGACGTTGGCCGCGTTTGGTGTGGTCACGGTCCTGTCCTCCTCTTCCATGGAGGTAGATGCAGAAAGTATTGACGCCTACACCGGACTGTTCTGGAGAAGACCACTTTGCGCGGTGATCATGACCACAGCGCTACTTTCATTAACCGGTATCCCGTTGACCGTTGGGTTCGTTGCCAAGTTTTATTTAATAGCAACCGGAGCAGAAGGTGGTATGTGGCTCCTGCTCTGGGCGCTTGTCGTCGGTAGTGCCATCGCCGTTTATTATTACATGCGAGTTATTTTTGTCATGGTGCAAAAGGGGGGGGGCGACAGCTACACGCACCCCAGCGTTAAGGTTGAAGGCATGGCTGTATTGGTTGTGATCGGCCTATCGCTGATCCTTTTTGGTGTTTATCCATCGCCACTGATCGACTTCGTAAGGAGCTCAATTGGAATTGCGGGAGGTTGATCTATTATGAGGGTATGGCGCACTAGCAAAGACTGAGTCCCGGGAACGGACAATATGAGGTACAGACACATGTTTAAGAAATCTGTCAAAGTCAGTGATCATATGCTCAAGCGTCCGGTGTTGGCGAAACCAGACGACGATCTGTATCACGCCATTCACCAGATACTCGCCCACAAAATCTCGGGTGTGACCGTGGTCGATGATCGCCACAGACCGATAGGCATGTTGTCAGAGTTGGATGCGTTAAAAGCGATCGTCTCCCGTGAATACCACCAGGAGGACGTAGGAGTGATGTTGGTCAAGGATTATATGACGCCAAACGTCGAAACGGTTGGGGTTGGTGAGGACATCATCGACGTTGCGATGTCGATGCTCGACCACAAGCACCGCCGGCGTCCGGTTATCGATAGTCACGGTACACTGGTCGGACAAGTCACCTGCCGCCAGTTGCTCAAAGGCATCAAGGAATTAGATCATCCTGAGGACAAGAGCGAGCGGTAGATGCCTAGGAGTCTACGCCGTAGAAAAGATTCCTACTACGAAAGCACCACAGCGGTCCATTGTTCCGCTCTTTTTCGTTGCGTAGCGCCACTATGCGCCTCAAAAGAGCGAAAAACCGTCCTCGCCGTGGTACTTTTCTCGGAAGATATAATCTGATTCCAACCAAAGCCCTCGACCGGGGGCTTCTCGCCAAGACGGATCGGTCGGATCCGAAGACGATGCTACCCATCTGACTGAAACTTCCCTTCCTGTTGCTTGACTAATTGTAGTCATTTATGGCATCAGTCGTTTTCCTGTTCGCGGCCGTGCACAATAGCGAATCTCGTGGCTCAACGGGTCGAGTGTCCTGTCCCGGAAAGTTATTTTTCCGGGGCCGGGCACTAGCCTGGACTCATTTTTTATGCGCTCCCTGCACTACTACATGCTCGGTACGGGCACCTGGTTCATGGCTTATGGCATCCAAAGCGTCATGTTCGCCTGGTTGGTGACTATGGTGCTGCGTGAATCCCCTGAGGCGGTTGGGCTGGCGCAAATGACTCTGTTGTTACCCGGCATGCTGCTGATCCTCGTTGGTGGCAGCTACTCAGATCGTTATGGAGGGCGGCGTATCGCAATGGCTGCGCAGGCGGTCGGTGCTGTAGCACCGCTGCTGCTGCTGGCGTTGCTCTGGTTCGACCGTCTCAGCTTCTCAACAATGTTGGTTTATGCCGTGTTGATGGGGTGTGCCCAGGCCTTCGTTACACCTGCACGCGACGGATTGCTCAACCAGGTTGCCGCCGGACGTGTGCAACGTACGGTCATGTTGACCAGCATGGTTCAATTTGGCGTGCAGATGTTCGGCTTTTTTATCGCATCGCTCGCGGATACCGCTGGACCGCTTGTCATACTAGCAACTCAATCGTTGATTCTCACAATTGGCATTTTTGGCTTTAGACGCATCCCACAGGTGCAGATATCCAGGCCGGTAAATCACGCGTTGCTGCAATCAGTGATCGAAGGTGCACGCACCGTGCTCTCCTCAACATCCATGCGGATGGTCGTCTTGCAGAACGTAGCAATGGGTATGTTCTTCATGGGGTCGTATATCGTCACGATGCCGATACTCGTGCGTGAGGTATACAACGGCTCCGCCCAGGATCTTGCTTTCATGAACGGCGCAAACTCTTTTGGCCTGGTGCTCACGATTCTGGTTTTATTGCGAATAGGCGACGTGCGCCGGCTGGGTCGAGCATTGATTCTTTCCCAAGGGCTCGGTGCTGCCGTGTTGGGGTGCGCAGCACTGGCGCAGGGATTTTCTGTTTTTGTTCTGGCGTTGTTCTTCTGGGGTGTTTGTGGTGGATTGGCGATGACCATGTCGCGCACCATTATGCAGGAGCAGGCGCCTGACGAGCAGCGCGGCCGGGTGATGAGTTTTTATTCGTTTTCATTCATGGGGTCCGGTCCGATCGGGGCGTTGTTGAGCGGTTACCTCGTCGAGCGGGTTGGACCACAAACCGCACTCCTGATCTCTGCTGGCATGATGTTGGTGATCATGGTGATCACCGGTTTCCGCTCCTCTTTGTGGAAGCTCGGCGAATCGTCCGACGCCCCACCGGAAACGGCTGGGTAGAGGTGCCTTTCAGACGCGATATATAATCGTACCTGAAGGTTAGTTTAGCCGGGCAGATGGGATTAATGAATCAGGTCACCAACAACAGATTGGCGGTGGATATCGGTGGAACATTTACCGATGTCGTCATCGAACGTGGATCGGAACGATTCACGACGAAGGTGTTGACTACCCACAGCGATCCAGCGGACGGCGTTCTCGAAGGGGTTGATCAGGTACTCGCAATTGCTGGTGCACAACCGGCTGAGACGAGCCTCGTTCTTCACGGCACCACATTGGCCACGAACGCGATCATCGAGCGTAATGGTGCTATTACCGCGCTGCTCACGACACGAGGTCACCGGGATGCTCTCGAGATGGCGTTCGAAAACCGCTTTGAGCAATACGACATCAACATCGATCGTCCAACTCCGCTGGTGCCTCGTCATTTACGCCTTCCGGTTGCTGAACGTATGGACGCCCACGGCAACGTGTTGTTACCGTTGGACGAAGATTCGGTTTCGGCCTGTATCCCGGTGCTTCAGGAGCAACATGTGGAAAGCGTCGTGGTTGGGTTGCTGCACGCGTACGTCAATGCGGTGCACGAACGACGTATCGGCGAGATGCTGGAGGTGGCATTGCCGGGCGTGTCCATTACCTTAGCGTCGGATGTCTGCCCGGAAATCCGCGAATATGAGAGGTTGTCGACCGCGTGTGCCAACGCGTACGTGAAGCCGTTGATAGATGGTTATCTATCGAGCCTTGAGAACAAGCTGCATGCTCGTGGCTTCGCCTGCCCGGTATTACTCATGACATCTGGCGGTGGACTGACCACGATCGCCACCGCTCGTAAATATCCGATTCGGCTCGTGGAATCGGGTCCTGCAGGAGGGGCAATTCTCGCCGCCCGCATCGCAGCGGAAGGTGGATATGACGAAGTTTTGTCTTTTGATATGGGTGGAACCACGGCAAAAATATGCGTCATTGATGGTGCAGAACCCATGCTGTCACGCGCTTTTGAGGTGGATCGAGTATATCGATTCAAGAAAGGCAGTGGTTTACCGGTGCGAGTTCCTGTTATAGAAATGGTTGAAATCGGAGCAGGAGGTGGCTCTATCGCTCGGGTGGACAAGCTGGGGCGTATTCAGGTGGGTCCTGAAAGTGCAGGATCGGAACCTGGACCGGCTTGTTATGGTATGGGTGGGAAAGACGCCACGGTAACCGATGCGGATGTGGTTCTCGGTAAGATCGAGCCCGAGTCGTTCGCCGCTGGTCGCATGCGTCTGGATGAGACTGCAGCACGCGAAAGTGTCAACAACGCGCTTGTCGCTGCAGACTCAGATGAATCTGAAGTTGAACTTGCCGCGCATGGCATCAGCGAAGTGGTTGATGAAAACATGGCCACGGCTGCTCGAGCTCATGCAACGGAATGGGGTAAAGATGTCGCGGGGCGCACGGTGGTCGCTTTCGGTGGAGCGGCTCCCTTACATGCCACGCAACTTGCGAATAAGCTTAAACTCGATCGTGTGGTGATTCCTATCGATGCTGGTGTGGGCTCTGCCATCGGATTCCTCATAGCACCCATCAGCTATGAGGTTGTACGCAGTCGGTACATGTGCCTTTCGAACTTTAATGCTGATGCTGCCAACGAAGTCATGACAGACATGCACGCCGAAGCGCTGGAGGTTGTTAATGCGGCAGCGCCCGACGCCAAGTTGATCGAATCACGCCGCGCATACATGCGCTACCTTGGACAGGGATACGAGATTGCCGTATCCATTCCTGTTATGCGGTTGACGATGCAGCACGCTACTGAATTACGTTGTGCATTCGATAGTGCATACGAAGACTTGTACGGACGAACGATACCGAACCTTGATGTCGAAGTTCTAAGCTGGACGCTCACGCTGAGCGCGCCAAACACTCGGCAACTCAGCAAGCCTTCGCCGATAGTCGAAAGTGAAGCGGTCCCCACCGCGACGAGTACTGTGTTTGATCCCGTGGAACAACGAACGCTCGAGACGGCACACTATCGGCGCGACGCGTTGCGACCCGGCCATAAGATGCGCGGTCCAGCTCTCATAATCGAAGACCAGACAACCACGGTAGTCACAGCGGGCTTCAATGCGCATGTCGACGCCCGGGGCTACTTGATTCTCGAACGGTCAGGTGTGACCAATGAGTAAACGCGCGCTCGCCCAGCTACGCACACAACTTGTCTGGAATCGACTTCTCGCCCTCGTCGAAGAGCAGGCGCAGACATTGATGAGGACTGCATTCTCGACGGTTGTGCGGGAAGCTGGAGATCTGTCGGCGGGCGTGTTCGACACCTCTGGAAACATGCTGGCTCAGGCGGTTACGGGTACGCCGGGTCATGTAAACGCCATGGCAGCATCGGTAGGTAAGTTTCTCGCCCGCTATCCCGTTGCGACACTGCGATCTGGCGATGTTCTAGTGACCAACGATCCCTGGGACGGAACCGGACACCTGAACGACTTCACTGTGGTAACTCCCGTGTTTCGCGGTGGATGTTGTATTGCATTGTTCGCCTCTACCAGCCACATCGCTGACGTCGGTGGACGTGGGTTCGGGCCGGATGCACTTCAGGTGTACGAAGAAGGCCTGAATATACCGATTTCCTATTTGTTTCAAGGCGGGGTTCGAAACGAAACATTGATGGCAATACTGGCGGCTAATGTGCGCGATCCGGTGGTGGCGGAGGGTGATCTGTATTCGCTGACTGCCTGCAACGACTCCGGGGCGAAGCAATTGTTGGAAATGATGGATGACTTTTCGCTCGAATCTATCAATGACATAGGTGCTGATATTCTCAGCAAGTCTGAAGCTGCCATGTTGCGCGAAGTGCAGGGATTACCCCCAGGCGTTTACGAAAACCACATGCGAATTGACGGTTACGATGAGCCGGTAGATCTTTATTGCAAAATGAGTATCGACTCCACCGGTATCGACATAGATTTCACCGGTTCATCACCCGCTTCTCAGTTTGGTATCAACGTTCCTCTGCCTTATACGCAGGCCTATGCGTCATTCGGGGTACGGTGTGTTATCGGCAACGATATTCCGAACAACGCCGGATCACTGCGCGTGGTGAGAGTAACTGCGCCGGACGGCTGCATTTTGAGCGCAAACTCACCAAGTGCGGTCTCCGCTCGTCACGCAGTTGGCCAGATGTTGCCGGATGTGATACTCGGTTGCCTGGACAAAGTCGTTCCGGAACTTGTTCCCGCCGAAGGGGCTTCCTGCATCTGGAATCCTGTTTTCCTCAGCGCGCTTGATACGAGAAGGGATACAAAATACGACAATCAGACAGACGATGATTTTGTGACTAACCCTATCTACAACGGCGGCACGGGTGCGCGTACGCAAAAAGATGGACTGTCCACTACGGCCTTTCCTTCGGGTGTTCGCACCACCCCCACGGAAGTCAATGAAGTCACGACACCGTTGGTGATCTGGAGCAAAGAGTATCTGGTTGATTCGGCTGGTGCTGGAGAATTTCGCGGCGGATGCGGACAACGCATCGAGATCGGGCATGCTCAAGGCGCACCTTTCGTAATCTCCAAAATGTTCGATCGGATCCAGCATCCTGCACGCGGCCGGCGTGGCGGCGGCAGTG
>SMWK01000010.1 GCA_004356895.1 Gammaproteobacteria bacterium | reverse complement strand
CTCTGCGCCGGAACGCCAATTGCTCAGCCAGATCACCGCAAGTTCGGCCGTAGGTGCGCCCGATACGGTGCGCAAGGAACTGTGTGCCTTCATCGAACGCACCCAGGCAGACGAGGTGATCGTGTCTTCTCACATTTACGAACACGAAAAGCGCCTGAGATCATTCGAACTCGCTGCGCAGATTGGCGCAGCATTGCAGGAAGAGTCTGCCTGACCTGCTGGAGTGACGTCATGTCCTGGATCGAGATACTTGATAACGACATCTACTACGTAGAAGCCGGCGCAGGACCGTCGATGGTTTTCCTGCACGGCATGAGTTCTTGTGCCGAAGCCTGGTGGCAACAGTTTGAGCATTTCGCACAAAATTTTCGTGTCATTGCCTACGACAGCGTAAATCACGGCCATTCCTCCAATTCGCCACGGGACGTGGAAGAAACCGATCGCACCGATGAACTGGAGGCGTTTCTCGATGCGCTCGAAATTGGACGGCCCATCCTCGCAGGCAACTCGATGGGCGCAGCCACCATCCTGCGATGGGCAGCACGGCATCCGGGAGACGCGACAGCGCTCGTCGTTTCGGGTATGGGGGTAGCCGAACCTGGGGCTCCTGCCTTTCGCACGATCAAACCGTTGGATCGAGACACGCTGTTTCTACCCATTGGTAATTCGCTGACACAACGGCTGCGTGACGAGCGACCGCGAATGTATGAGCGCTATCTACGCATCCGCTCAACCGCAACACGCCTCGAATACATGCGCCATCCACGATCGCGAAACAGCCGGACCATCGAAGAGACGAACAACATCGCCGAGACCATTGGGGCGGTGACCTCACCCATGCTGGTAATCGTCGGCGCACTGGATCCGCTGGTGGCTAACGCGCAGCGCCTCCACGGTCTGGTCGAGCACTCCAATTATGCCGAGATTCCTGAATCGCCGCACAACGTCTACTACGAGACGGCACGGCAGTGGAACGAAGTGGTGAGCGAGTTCTTGAGTTCGGAAACTCACCGCCGCAGCTGGTAGTAATGGTTAAACGGATCGTCATCGAATTCCAGAATCTTGAACCGGCTGAATCCTGCATCGGACGCCATACGTTCACAAACGGCGGGTGAAAAACCTAACGTACCTAAACCAGCACCTCCCGGTTTCGACAAAGCTGAAGACATGCAGTACATCACCGAAAACCCAAACATCATCGCCGCAACCGGATTTTCCAGATTCTCCTCATAGGTGTCATGAGAGCGAATATCTTTGATCAACCAGGCGCCATCGATCTTGATGGATCGGTGAACCGCCCGCATCGTGCCTTCGGGATCCGTCATGTCGTGCATACAATCGAACGTTGTCACGAGATCGTATTTGTCGGTCTCGGCGATCTCTTCACCGTAGCCGACCTCGAAGCTGACATTCGGCATTTCCGCGTAACGTTCTTCTGCCTCGGCGATCATGTTGGTGGCTGGATCGATACCGAGGAATTGTGAATTCGGAAATGCCTTAGCAAGTTCCGTCAGCGCTGTGCCGGAACCGCATCCCACATCCAGAACGGCCCCGCCCGAAGCAAGCCTCTCAACCACGCCGTCCATCAACGTGATGATGTGATCGGCTAGCTGCAAGTGGAAAGGTCGGTTGGTTCGACACAAGAAATGGGAAGCGCCTTCGCCGTGCGCTCCCCAACTGAGGCCAAGACCCGTACGAAACGCGTCGATAGTCTTGTCAATCACATCGTGTGATGGCGGTTTGAAAAAGTAACCCGACAGGTCGGCGGCGCTTTCCGTGTCCAACATTGCTTCTGCCGCGACATCGGTCAACTGGAACTGTTCTGCCCCAAGATGATCGATGATTCCGGCCGCACCCTGGCCCCGTAACCATTCCAGAAGCCACCGTTCATCAAGACCAGTCGCTTCGGCAAGGCTGGTTGCATCGACGCTCTCTTTCCCTGACATCGCTTCATACAAACCCAACTCATCGCCAACGTGGATCATCAGCGAGACGAGTTCGCCTGTTTTATATCCAATAACACGCTTGGCGTACTCCTGCATGCGTTCGGCGTAGTCCTTGTCCATTTTTGCCTCCCAAAACGAAGGTTGTTACCCACTCGATCAACTCAATCGAGGAAGTACCTCGTCATTGAACAGCTGAAACGATAGTTGGCTCAACGGTGCGCAGAGCAAATAGTTCAGTTGTTTTTCCTCTTCATACTCAAGCAACAGATCAGCCACCCTTTCCGGTGAACCCCATAGGATTACGTCGTTCACATACCGTTGAACTGGATCACTTTCGCTTTCTTGTTTTCTGAGTGACAGCGATTTTTTGGCGTAGCTACCGGTAGTCCACTGCGCACCAGATTCAGCGACCCGCCTGGCCAACTCATCGGTCGGCGCGATGGCGAGAAGCCGGGCAACTGGAATATCCCGCCCTTCGGGATCATGCCCATGTTCGACTAGTGTTTTGTCGTATAGCTGCCTTTTGGTCGCGATATCCTCAATGGACGAGTGGGGATCCATCATGATCGAAAATCCCTTTTCCGCGGACCAGCGAATTGCCTCGAGAGAGGAAGCTGCCATCCACACGGGCATCGGATCCTGCAGAGGTTTAGGCAATACTTCTATATCTTCAAAAGTATGAAACTCTCCGTGGTAGGTGAGCTTATCCGAGTTCCAGGCGGCTAAAACGATGTCTACGTTCTCGCGAAATCGCGCATGACGTTGTTCGCGGTCGATACCGAAGGCCCTGAATTCGGTTGGATCAAATCCGCTGCCTGCACCCCAATTTACCCGCCCACCGGAGAGCACGTCCAGCAAGGCTACCTCTTCGGCAAGGCGTAGTGGATTATAGAAAGACGCGAGTGATACGCCGGTGCCTATCCTGAGGTTGCGGGTGTTAGCCGCGAAGTGAGTGCCCATGATATGGATCGATGGGCATACGCTGTACGTACTGAAGTGATGTTCCGCAATCCAAACAGCGTCGTAGCCGTTTTGATCCATGATTCTCGCGCGCTCGAGACCGCGGTCATAAATCTCCTTCAGGTCACCACGCCGACCGGGCCAGCTGAAAAACTGTAATACACCAAATTTCATCGTTCCCCAAAACCCCAAGTACATCCTGAGACCGCTTCCAGCCTACCATGAGGCACACTTTTCAGGGCGTTACCGGTTATCGCGCTCCGGCCCGCGTAATGTCGTCCCACCGTCCACCACGAGCACCTGACCGGTGACGTAGCGGGCATGGTCCGAAGCCAGAAAGCGCACAGCATGCCCGATATCCCAGCCGGTGCCTTCGATACCCAGCACCGAGGCCGAGGTACGGCGTGCTCGTGCCTCAATACTCATGCCCGCACCATAAACCATCGGCGTGTAAACGGGGCCGGGGGCGACACAGTTGACCCGAATCCCCTCGCTACCATGATCGACGGCCATTGCCTTCGTGAGCCCGATCACAGCACTTTTTGAGGTGCTGTAGGTCGTCAAACCCCGTGGCCTGAGCGCCGCTATCGAAGACACGTTGATGATTGCGCCGCCACCCCCTGCAAGCATCGCGGGAATCGCAGCTTTGCTCGAGAGAAACATGCTGTCGACGTTCACTTCCATCACTCGACGCCAGCGTTCGTAGTCCTCATCCACCACGCTACCGCGACTGCCAATACCCACATTGTTGTCGAGCACATCCAGCCGACCCCATGCCGACAGCGCCGCCTCGACCATAGCTTCGCAGTTCGCGAGTCTGGTCACATCGGCTTCAAATGCCAGTGCCGTCCAGCCAGAGGACTCGATCATGGCCACCGTCCGCTCGGCTAATTCGATATCGCGGTCCACACACAGTACACGGGCACCGCTTGCTGCCAACAAAATAGCGGCTGCACGTCCGTTACCGATCCCATCACCCCGGGCTCCAGCACCCGTGACGATCGCGACTTTGCCTTCGAGTCCGTCTGCCATCGGAATGTCCATCGATTTCCCCTTTTATCGTTTGAACCCACACGATTCGCAATCTCCTTACATCTCCGCAATACCCTTTGACCTTCAACCGGTGGTTGTGGAAATCCCACAACCACCATGTTACTAAGTGCAAACGAGTCTGACCAAAATTAGGGAGTGGGTAATGAAAAATCGGCGCGGCCTTTCCAGACGCGAGCTGACCAGACACCTCGGCATCGCTGCCGGGATCGCAACCCTGAGTCCCGGCTTCGCCATCGCGAAAGCGATTGAAGCGACGCCAGCCCAGGTAGAAGGTCCGTTTTACCCCGTTATAGAGCAAGCGGATAAAGATCTCGATCTAACGAGGATCAAAGGGCATTCCCAAACCGCCGCGGGTGAAATAATTCTGGTACGCGGGCGGGTGTTCGATACGCGCGCACAACCGCTGAAGAATGTACTGGTTGATGTCTGGCAGGCAAATCACCACGGGCGCTACAACCATCCTGAAGACAAGAACCCTGCGCCTTTGGATCCACATTTCCAGGGGTGGGGTCTCATCAGAACGGATGCCGACGGTTTCTACAACCTCAAGACGATCAAGCCAGCCCCATATCCTTTGTCCGCCGTCAGCGAATCGGGTTGGCGCCCCCGGCACATTCATTTCAAGGTGTCGCAGCCGGGATTCGAAGCGCTCACCACACAGATGTACTTCCGCGGCGATCCGTTGATTGCCCAGGAAGCGGAACTCCAAAGGCTGTCCGAGGCGCGTCGCGAGTTGTTGATCTCGGATGCCACACCCGACGCAGCATCCGGACTGCCGCTGTTTCGGTTTGATATCGTGTTAACCACCGCGTAACAAGTTGGCGTTGGCGGTCATGGCTGCCTTCTGCAAGAAAAGATTCCGACTTTTACCGTTGGGCGTGTTCCTTTTTCTGTGTCATCCATTGGTCGGTGCGTTGGCTGACCCTGCAAACGTCAACTGCAATGCTGATCTGCTGTGCGTTACGGTTTTCAAGGAGCATGAAGTTAAACTCGTTCTCGAGAACAAAACCGACAAACCGTTGAGCTTCGCTTTGTTTTTGCAGCCCGACTATCTCGAAGGCCTGAACCCGGAAACGCTGCGCTTGAGTCAGCCGATGACGACGGTCCTGGCATTGTTTCCGATACCAGCGGGTCCCTGGGGTTACGAATACCGGATCCACTACGGGCATGAGCGCCATGAGCACGATGACGACTATCTGTACACCCTGCCCTATGCACCCGGCTCAACCTATCCGATCACCCAGAGCCACGAAAACATATCGACACACCACCGCGGTAACCTGTATGCGATCGATTGGGGCATGCCCCAGGGTGATGCGGTGCACGCGGCGCGGGACGGCGTTGTGGTGAGCACCTATCGATTGTCCGCCAAAAACAGCGTAACGGGTGAGGCCACCGCAAATCACATCTGGATCCGACACAGCGACGGCACCATCGGCAAGTACCTGCATCTCGACTATGCAGGCGTATTTGTTGAAGAAGGGCAATCTGTCCGTGCCGGTACACTCATCGGTGTGGCGGGAAATACCGGGTACAGCAGTGGTTCGCATCTGCATTTCAGCGTTTCTACCCTCGGAGGCGAAAGCCTCTATGAAACGTTCAACGTCAAGTTCAAAACCCGATCCGGACCACGCAGAATGGTGAGCGGGAAGGAGTATCTGCACCCGTAAGCGTTACTGCCCCTTGCCCCGCCCCATGCACTTTCCTATAGTGAGCTATCGTCATTTCTCGGGAGGAGGTGAATATGGATTTGCCCGCGTTAGGTACCAATCCAGAACTGGACGACATCATGCAGCGAGCGAGAAAACTCGATATCGAGGAAAACCTGCTCGATCTCGCCATGTATGGGTTTACCGTCGTCTCGCCAGAGAAGATGGGGACTGAAGAACTCACCCCGCGCTTACGTGACGCCATTCTCGG
>SMWK01000069.1 GCA_004356895.1 Gammaproteobacteria bacterium | reverse complement strand
CCGGAAAACACGGTCAAAACGCGCATGTACCATGCCAGGAAACAACTGCAGGGCATCCTGCCCGGTCTCGGACTTGATGCAGGCTCCTATGGCGCTGAAGGAGTGGCGACATGAACCATCGTGAAGCCGAATCGCTGTTGCCCTGGCTCGCCGCGGGTACCCTGGAAGCGGTGGAAACCCGAGCTGTTGAGGCCCATGTGGCCGATTGTGAGCAGTGCACGGTGGAACTTCTTGAACTCGGAAACCTGCACGAGGCGGTTGCCGAGACCGGCGCGGAGGAACCGGCATACAACCCGCAGATCCTCACCGCAGCCTTGAAGCAGATTGACGCTATGCAGGCCCGGGGCGAAGGCGAGATTACCGTCGACGAAGCACTCCGGACTTCTAAGTTCAAGACACTGCTTCAGGACCTTGTCGAACGACTGCAGTGGAGCACGACCCCACCCCTGGCCCGAATCGCCATCGGCGCACAGTTTGCGCTGCTATTGGGTTTGGTCGTGGCACTCACTAAAACAGGCGAAGCGCCTGAGCAAGTGTACGATGTGGTTGCCCAGGTAACACCGGGCGACTACACCCTGGGGTTTGTTCCCGGAGTGACCGAGCAGCAGATCCGAACCCTGCTTTTTGAGTCCAACGCCAACATCGTGTCCGGACCGAGTTCGATCGGATTCTACATTATCGATATCGATGACGACGTCGACGAAGCTGCTGCCGTGGCCAGGATCCGTTCGAGTGGGCTCAGCAGGTTCCTGGAACCTGTGCCGCAAGCATCCCAGCAACCAGAGTCCGATCCATGAGATGGTCGTCAATCGCCGTGTTGAGCCTCGGACTCCTCTGGGTAGTCCCGGGCTTAGCTCAAGCGCCGGAATCCGCAGCGCTCGCACCGGTACCGGGTACGGCAGGTCAGACCGAGGAGGCTGGTAATGACCTGGCAGACGATACGGCAATTGCGGAGAGTGAGAGTGAAACTGTGCCGCGCCCATCCTACCCAGACGACCCCTTCTACCACAGCGAGGGCTCGTGGGAGCAGGATTTCGCCGATCAGTGGGCGCTGAGAGATCTACGTGTTTACACCGATGTAGCCGGGTCATTCGAACACGACAGGGGTATCTCCCGGCAGGTTGAGGAGTTGACGCCGAGCACTGATCAAGTGGATCAACCCGCTTTGCCAGGCCCGGTGTTAGTGGATACACCGGATGGACCGATTCTGGTCTTATTCGAGCCCCCGGCAACCGAGCAGGCGGCCGAGGCTGACACCACAAAAACCGAGGCTCCAGTGATTGTTGCTGTCATAGATACCGGCGTGGACTACCTGCACGCTGATTTCGCGGCGGACCATCTGTGGCGTAACCCGAACGAAAAACGCGATGGCAGGGACGACGATGGCAACGGCTTCGTTGACGACCTGATCGGCTGGAACTTCGTGGATGACTCGAACAACCCCTGGGATCACAGTGGTCACGGCACCCACATCATAGGGATCATCACAGCCTGCACGGATAACGGGCTCGGCATTTCCGCCATCAATCCAGATGCCGTGGTGATGCCGCTCAAGGTGGGTAACTTCATCGGCCAGGCGCGCAGCTCTGCGGTTGCCGGGGCCATCTACTATGCGGTAGACAACGGTGCGCGGATCATCAATTTGAGCCTCGGGGGTGAAGTGGTCACCCAGGCCGAACGCCTGGCTGCCCAATATGCGGCTGATAACGACGTGCTCATCGTCGTGAGTGCAGGTAACAAGGGGTTCAAAGCGTCAAGTTTCGGCTATCCGAGCCTTCCGGATGTGTTGGTGGTGGGGGCCAGCAACCTAAGTGGAGAACGGGCCGGGTTTTCGAATTTCGGTACGGAAGTGGAGCTTCTGGCTCCCGGGGTGGATGTCCTGTCGCTCAGGGCGCGGGATACGGACTTCATCGCACTTTCTGACCCGCTGGATTATCCGCAAGGGGCCGCCATCGTCGGTGACGATGAGGACTATTATCGAGCCTCGGGTACCTCCTTTGCCGCTGCAATCGTGTCTGGCGTTGCGTCGCGTCTGATGACGCTACGCCCGGAACTCACCACCGAGCAGGTCCGGCGGATGCTGGTGCAGAACGCGATAGACGTCGGTGTGCCGGGTGTGGATCAACGTTCGGGATACGGTCGGGTGGATCTGCTGAGAGCGCTCGGTGCTGACCCGGACGTTTTCATAGAGGCGCGGATTTCCAAGGTAGATCTGCAGCTCATCGACGAGCAGGTGCTGTTGACTATCATCGGCACCGCCGACGCGGATGCGTTTGCCTCGGCCCGTACCGAAGTCATTCCTCGCAGCGAAGCCCTGCCCAACGATGGCGAATCATCGCAGGATTCCGGGATCGGTTGGCAGCTCCTCGGTAGTGCACTCACCGAGCCGGTGAGTGATGGTCGGCTTGCCGAAGTGAATCTCGAAACGCTCATCCAGATGACTGGTGGCGCCAGATCCTGGCAAGTCAGGGTGGTGGTGGCGCATACCAATGGTGAGTTCCGGGAATCAAGGATGGCGCTTGCGTTGCCAAAACCTCCACCGAATGGAGGGGCACCCGGTGAATAAGCTGACCGCTCTTGTATGGATGTTCTGCTTGACGTCGGGGGCATTGCAGGCGGATTCGAAAAGCGACTGGCAGGTGCCGTTCGCCATCACCTTGCCTGAGACCGCGCGCAACATCCTGCTGAAAACCCGGGTTGACGCGGCCGCCTGGGCACGCAGTAAAGGCATCGAGGAATTTTCTGTGATCCCGCGTGGGCGGCAGGGTTCTATCCTGGAGACCCGGCTCAGCGAGGAAAAGTGGCAGCAGTTCCAGGTTGATGCCTGCACCGATCCGGGCGTTGATGCCTGTGAGACCGTGGCTTGCCAGGCCATTCAATTCGAAGGTGAGGTTGTGGCCGGTGGTGACAGCGCGCAGACGCTCAAAGCCCGGCTGGTGAAAAAACCTCCTGAGCTTGTACCCGTGCCGGACGACGCGGGTCTGGAGGCGGTCTCCTGTACACGGGTGCCGCTTCTGGCAGTACCTCAGGCTGCGGGGGCCGGTGAAGGGAACCTGGTTCTCGATTTGGAGTTTATCAGCGATGAAGATCAGTCGCGAAGCGCACAGCGTTCTGACAAGACGGAAGACGGCGCGCAGCAGCAGGTCGCCAAGGGTAGTCAAACCGGTGCACAGACGGGAACCGGAGAACGACGATCTTTCGAATTCAAACTCCACTCAACATTCACAGGCAGCGGCTCGGTCCGTTTCGATTCAGAGCAATTGCCTACGGATACCAGCGATTGGATATTGGTTGTGGGTGAAGGTTGTAACGAAGTTGCGGTGCCGCTCGACGCGCTGGCACCGGCGCGGGAACCGGGCCAGCTAGCCGCGATCGTGGACGCTGGCACCAGTGCGGCAATTGCCGCGACCTTCAACCTCACCGTGGTGCGTGAAGTCGCGCTCGCCTCCACCAATGAGACACTGGCAGTATTTGCAACGGCGAACAACATTTTCACATTGATCGCCGCACTCCTGCTCGATCCTCGGGTAACCAGCGCACAGCCAGACTATATCTATACGACCACGGCAACCCCGGTACATACCGACCCGTTCGCCTCGTTCGCTTATGGACCGGAACTGATTGGCGCACTTGCCTTACACGGCGACGCGACCGGAAGTGGACAGCTCGTGGCGGTGATCGATACAGGCGTTGATGTTGAACATCCGGAACTCAGAGGCAGAATCAAAGAATTCCTTGATGTCACAGACAAGGGCTGGTCCGCGGACGTCCACGGCACCGCAGTAGCCGGAATCATCGCTGCAAATGCCGATAACGCTGAAGGTAGCTATGGGGTGGCTCCTGAAGCCGACCTGCTGGTGATCAAAGCCTGCCAGCCGAAAACTTCCGGCGGGTTGGCGGCGCGCTGCTGGACGAGCACACTGGTGCAGGCTCTGGACATCGCGATGACGAAAGACGCAGGCGTCATCAACATGAGTCTGGCCGGACCGCCGGATGACCTGGTCGAACGTTATGTTCGCCTTGCTATCGGCCAGGGCCGCCTGGTCGTAGCAGCCGCAGGCAACGGTGGTGCTGAAGCGAAGCCGAGCTTCCCGGCAGCAATATCGACCGTCCTCGCTGTGACCGCTATCGATTCAGCAAATCGGCGCTATCGCGATGCAAATCTTGGGGATTACATCGACGTCGCAGCACCAGGCGTGGATATCATCAGCCCGACACCCAACAATCAGTATCCGTCGCTGTCCGGAACTTCCATGGCGGCCGCTCATGTGAGCGGCATCGCGGCACTGTTGCGCGAACTCGTCCCCGTGCTGAGCGGTGCCGAGCTGCGCGCGATCCTGCAGACGAAAGTAATAGATCTCGGGGTAGCAGGCCGCGATGTTGAGTTTGGTGCGGGGCTCATAGACGCTTGTGCCGCGGTAAAGTTGATGACCGCTGACGCGGTCGTATGCGCGGAAGAGGAAGAGGCTCATGCGCTCGATAATCCTTCACTCTAAAATCGGCTGGGTTGGCGCCACGTTGTTAACGATGATCCTGGCAAGTCCCGGTGTATGCGACGCAGCCGCGGGTGCCTTTATCCCTTCCAGTGACAAAGGTGGGTTCCAGTATTCCGAGCCAACGGATTGGCCTGAGCAGAATCTGGATCTTTCCGATATCGAGCGTCAAGTGGCGGAGGCTGCCAGCCTGCGCTGTGGTACCGCGTTGGCGGCCGCACCTCTGGATCTTGGCAACGCAAAAAGCTTCATGGGCGAGATGATGGGCAAGGCGGCCAGTGCCGCGGTCGGCAAGTTGCTCGGTAGCGTGTTGGGTGGCGGAGGTGGCCGCTCCTCCAAGCAGAAGAAACCCAAAATGTTCAAGGATCCCATCAAGAAGAAATACAAGACACGATTCGAAGATCCGCAGGGTAAGGTTCGCGTCCTCGTAGGTGGCAAGCAGTTCAACGACGGCCTGTTATTGAGTGCCCGGGTGGACAAGGCTCGCGGTAAAGGAACCTTCCATACGATGTTTCTGGAGCGGCCGGACTGCACCCGCATCTGGCCCATTCAATATATGGGTTACGGTTTGTGGGGCAAGTGGAGCCTTTCGGTGTCCGTCACAAAGACGACGAGCACCTACCGCGATGGCGAGCTCATTGATCGCAGTGTCGAGCGCTCCGGCTGGTCGAAGTCCGGCGATTTTGATTTCTCCCGGGGATTTTCCGTGTGGGATCAGCTCGATAATGAGAACCGGATGGTCTTGAATCCGAACGAAGCTTTTAAAAACCAGTTGCGCACCGAGATTGGCGACCCAGCCTGGCGACAAATGGGTTATGCCGAGCCAACGGAGGGTATTCGCTCGGCCGGCGGACTCTTCCGGGTGAACCCTGAAGAACTCACCCCCGGTACTGTCGCGGTCATCCACATCACCAACGTCGAACAGGGGCGTTACCGAACGGTGGGTTTCCCGTTCCATTTCTCCGCAGGAGAGGATGGGATGCTTACCCTGGAACAGCTGGACACGGCAGGGATCTAATCTCGATCGGTCGACGTACACGTAGAACGCCCTCGATGCGATTGCCCATTCAGTGCTGGCCGCTGCGGGGTGTCGTGAATTGTTTTTGAACCTCTCCCTCTCCTCTCGTTACTCATCGAATAAGGCAGTCCGTAGTCGCCGAAATTTGTTCACGAAAACTTAAGGAGAGTATCTCTATGAAATCCATCATTATTGCTTCTAGCATTGTTCTCGCTGGCGCGCTTTTCGTTTCGGCGAGTGCCCAGGCAGACGGCCCCTATCCGTTGTGGATGTCTCAGGACGACAACAGCGTAAAAATTACCGATGCATTCAAACTAACCTCTACGATTGCGCCGGTAACAACGTATGTATCGGATGACGACACCACCACGACAACGACCACTAACACTTCTTCGGACGACGACTTCTCGTTCAGCAGTATTTACAGTAGCGACGACGACGTGTCTCAATGGTGGAGCAACACCGAAGACTACGATAGTGCCAACTTGTTCTCTGCAGATCGTATTGGTCAGCGTGGTGACACCGGTTCTAACGGTTCTTCCAGTAGTGCATCCAGCAATCCGATTACTTTTGTACGCGGCGGACCTACGACTATCGTCGCTGGTAACAAGTCTGGGTACGGTAATATCGATAACTACAACGTCAACCAGAACCCTGTCAACAACCTCTTGGTTGGTGGCGATTTAAACGGCAATACCGTTCAGTCCAACACGCTCTTGGGAGTCGACAAGTCTGTGGATATCAGGGACATCGGTAATACGATTTCCACAGTGATCTCTGGAGCAACGAGCAGTTCGTCAGCGAATCAGGCGTTTGGCGGCAGAACTACCAACGGGGTTGCAAAGCCGATCACTCTCAACCAGTAAACTTCCCCACCCATCTGGGGGCTTCGGCCCCCTTTTTTTTACTTCGTACAAGAGGAGCGCATCATGAAAAAACTCACCTTCCTCGTCGGGCTCATCCTGGTTTCCGCGATGCCGAGCCTCGCGTTGGCCGACAAAGAAGCCGACCAGAAGATGCTCAAGCGCATCTATGAGATGCGCATGCGGCTGGATCGGGATCGGATTCAGGCGGAAAACGAAGCTCGCTCGAACGTTCGGTTAGTTACTCAGGGAGGTGCGGCGATTGCCCGGGCTGACAGCCCCACGGTGACCCAGATGCGCAACGACATGCAGTTCCACCTCTCCCAGTTCGCAAACAACTTCCGTTGTTTGGACGTAGATGTGGAGAACAACGGTGGTAACACGGTCGTCATCTGTGGTGACAGTACCGGCAATATCACCGGGGAGAATACGGCAGTGGGCGGCGACATCATCAAGATAGGAACGAACCCGTGAGCATACTCAAGAGACTATTCATCATTGCCCTGATCGTTGCCAGCTGCAGCATCCAGGCGCACCCGCCCGTGCACTACGGAATTGTTGTGGTGGCAGAACATCGTTTCGACCCGGCGATGCAACGCTACATGGCTGAGCGCGCACTCAAGGCCCTGCCGATCAGCGGTGGCCGGTTGTTTTATATCGTGCCAGTGGTCAACGACCCGTTCGTTGAGCAAATGCAGATCCGTTACATCGAGCAGCTGCTGGATAAACAGCAACGTGTTGAACCTCGCGCACGCTAGTTGTGACCTACGAAACGCGAAACAGCCAACCCTTAAGGGATATGACATGAAAATCAACATTCGACTCGTGCTGCTGACCATCGTAGCCATCGTCGCGGCCATCCTGACCGCGGTTGCGGAAGCACGCACTCGCGATGACGGGAAAACACGCTCACTCAAGCCCGAGGAAATTCAAGCGCGGCTTCAGGACCTGGATTGCCCCCGGCCAAAGCCGCGAGTTGCCATCTACAGCTTTAACGCGACAGGCAAGCTCGCAGCTTTTGAAGGTTACAACGTGGGTGACGGCCTTGCGGCTCAGCTTGCCACCGAGCTGACCCGCACGGGGTGTTTCATCGTCCTCGACAGAACCGGCTTATCCAATGTGCTTCGCGAGCAGGAGATGACCCTGGCAGGTGTCGTCAACCGCGAGACAGGTGCCCGCGCTGGACACGTGATCGGTGCGGAAGTGATCATCAAAGGCACCGTGACCGAATTCGAGCCCAACAAGCGTGGACGAGGTTTGACCCTGGGGCTTGCTTTGCCGAACACACCGCTGGGGATTCGCCTTGGTCGCAACGGCACGACCGCACACGTCGCCCTCGACCTGAGCATCGTTGATGCGACGACCGGCCGAGTGAAGTTCGCTCACCGGGTCGAGGCGGATTCTAAATCGGGTGGCTGGACCATCGGCCTCGACTTCAAGCGTGGCAGCCTCGGTGGCGACACGTTCTCCAAATCGCCCCTGGGGGTGGCTTCGCGTAATGCACTCGGCGAGGCGATCCTGCATATTGCAGATGATCTACAGGGAATGCCCTGGCGTGGTCAGGTGGTGGATTCGTCAGAAAACATGATCTTTCTGAATGCCGGGCTCGATACCGGGATCCGCGCGGGCGATACCTACCGTATCTCGACCGTCGTGCGGACGTTGATCGATCCTTCGACGGGACTGGTGCTCGACAATATCGAACGCGAAGTTGGCCGGGTACGCGTCGTATCTGTCAAAGGCAAGTATTCGATCGCCGAGCCAGTTGATGGCATCCGAGTCAAGCGGGGCGACTACGTGCACCTGTAAGGCTGAAGTGCCATTCATGAGACCTACTTCGATTGTCCCACTCAAGACCCCCGCTGGACCTTTTTTAGGACCACGGGGGTCAGTACTTTCTGCGGCGATTTTCTTTTGAACCCGATTCTCACTGCTTGCCACCTATGGATAAGACAGACAAGTGGAGATCAGGGAAATGTTGGCAGCAATCATCATCGCAACCATGGGAAGCGCTTTCGCACTGATGATCATCGCCAAGCATGTCCGGGACCTGATGGACCAACGCGAGCGAGCACTGATGGCCAACAAGCGCATCCGCATGCGTCAGGAACTGGTCCAGTTTGTCCACGCTCATCGTTAACCCGACAGGGTTGCGGGGAACGGCATTCAGCGGAACTTTGGACTCCTCCCCATCCCTTCTGGACAGGAACTAACTAAACTACTAATCGTTGCTGCTTTTCTGGTCAGCCCCTCATTGAGGACAACTCCTGGATCATCGATACTCGCCGAATTATCGGGAGGATGACACATGAGACGATGGGTGGGTTTGTTACGTTGGTTTTTGCTGTGCCTCCTGGCGTGGGGGTGGGCACCAGCCTGGGCACAAGAGGCGGACTACGCCGCCCAGGCCGTCAGTCGACTCAGCGAGTATCTCAAGATCGATACCATCAACCCGCCCGGAAACGAGAGCCGTGGGGTGACGTTTCTCGCCGGAATTCTGCAAGAAGCCGGTATCGAATACGAAACGGCCGAATCCGCTCCGGGACGCGGCAATATCTGGGCGCGTTTAGAAGGAGGTCGACAGCCAGGACTCGTGTTGTTGCACCACATCGACGTGGTACCGGCGAATCGCGCGTATTGGGATTTTGACCCACTTTCCGGAGAGATAAAGGACGGCTACGTATATGGACGCGGTGCCATCGATACCAAGGGTCTGGGTATCGTACAGCTACAGGCTTTTCTCTCATTGCATGCCAGTGGCAAACGATTGAACCGGGATGTGGTTTTTGTAGCGACGGCGGACGAGGAAGCAGGGGGGTTCTTCGGTGCCGGTTGGCTTGTGCAGAACCGACCAGAAATATTCGAGAACATCGGATTCCTGATTAACGAAGGGGGATCAGGTCAGCGTGTTGATGACCGGAAAGTGTTCATGGTTGAAGTCACTCAGAAGGTGCCTCTGTGGCTGAAGTTGACCGCTCATGGCCGGCCGGGACACGGCTCCGCGCCCCAGGTCCATACGGCAGTGACTCGGTTGCTCGCGGCACTCAATCGCGTTGCCCAAACCCAGTTCCCACCTCGGGTAATCGACCCGGTACGTACCATGTTCCAGGGTATAGCCCCCTTTCAAAATGGCGAAATTGCCAACCAGCTCGCGGCAATCGACACAGCGGTGGAGGATGCCGAGTTTCTCCTCTCACTCCAACTCCAGAATCCGCGCCTGCACGCGCTGCTGCGTAACACCTGTTCCGTCACGCGTTTGACAGGCAGCGCGAAGATCAACGTGGTACCAGCGGAGGCGGGAGCAGAGCTCGATTGCCGCTTACTCCCTGACCAGGACCCGCAGACGTTCGTCAGGGAACTCGAGGTCCTGATTGCGGACCCGGATATCGACATTGATCGCATCATGGGGTTTACACCAGCGGTAAGCTCCACGAAAACGCCGTTGTATGAGCTTATCGAGCGGTTCTTGCGGGAACGTTACCCGGGAACAGTGGTTGTCCCATCGGTGTCTACAGGATTTACTGACAGCCATTTCTTCCGCGATCTCGACATCGAAAGTTATGGCTTTTCGCCGTTTTTGTTCGAGGCCCACGAAGCACGCGGCGTGCATGGCAACAACGAGCGAATTTCAGTGGAAAATATGCAGCGTGGTACGGCTACGATGATTGAGCTGCTGGAGCGATTCCTGTTGCGCTGAACTGGCGGGTCTCGCCGAGCAGGCGGCCGGATCGAGAGATCGGCCACCACTCGGGAGTTCGTCGACACAGCGCCGTAAACATTGGGTCAGGGCGAGTGTGAGTATTTACTGATTACCGGCTACCTGGATGCTCACGCTACCTCGTTGGGGTACGAAGCGACCCGACGAGGCGGTGTAGGCCAATAGCTCGCGGCCGTTGCGGGAGGTTTCACAGCTGATTCGTAGCAGCGCGCGATCACCCGCCTGCCAGGCGCTGGCGTTGATGAAATAGGCGTTAGCGGGGCCCTCGCGGTCAATGTAGTAGGTACGGCTGGTCGCGAAGCCACTCCTAAATTCAGCCTTGGCCGCATCTATGCAGGTTTCGTACCCGCGAAACTCACTGGGTTGGCTGGGGCGAGCGTGTGCAGCACCAGCGATAAGGATCGTCAGAGCTGACAGTGCAACAAGGGTCTTTTTCATGGTTCCCATTCCTTCTTTCGACAGTCTTGGTTAGCTACCGGGCTCCCTGGCAGAGTTCCAGGAAGAATGTTACTTAAAGTAACAATAGTTCATTGACATGGGAATAAAAGTAACGTAGAACCTGATTCTCACGGATGTGCAGGGGAGTGGTTTGACTCATCCCGCCTACCAGTTAGATTGGAACCTTGTTCGTACCTTCGTAGCCGTGGTCAACGGTGGTAGTCTGGCCGCGGCGGCTCGCCAGATGGGGCTCTCTCACCCGACGGTGGCACGGCACGTGCAACTGCTCGAGCAAAATCTCGGTGTGGATCTGTTCGATCGCACATCCAGCGGTCTTTCCATTAATGAGGCAGGAACCCAGCTTGCCGAAGCGGCCGTGCGCATGCAGAAGAATGCAATTGCCTTCGAGGCCGTTAGCGATGTTGTGAAGACCAGCACCGTGGGAACCGCACGCATTACGGTTGCAGAGATTCTCGCAGAACTTTTTCCAGCGCTGCTGCGACCTCTGCAGAAATTTAATCAAACCGAACGTTTGATCGAACTCATTATTTCCGATCAGTCGCTCAATCTACTGGATCGGGAATGCGATATCGCGATCCGTCACGTTCGCCCCGTGCAGACCGAGCTGATCTGTAGAAGAGTTGGTAGTTTACCTTTCGCTGCGTGGGCAAGTTCGGGCTATCTTGCCGATGTGGGCGAGCCGACGCTGGCTACCCTGTTACAACACTGGTTCATCGACGGGGTTACGCACACTAGATTCACGGATGCGGTTGAGAAGTTGAGCAACCCGATTCCCCCTGCACGGGTGATATTCAGAACGGATTCGGTCCTGGCACAGCGCAAGGCCGCTCAGGCGGGATGGGGCATTGCGGGACTACCGGTATACCTCGGTGAGCAAACACCGGGATTGTTCCAAGTGCTCGCGACGCAGCCAACCTTCGAGCTCGAGGTCTGGGTGGTGGCGCGCCCCCAGGTACGCCATACGGCGTTACTGAAACAGGTATTCGACCACGTGGCGGCGGCACTCCAGGAATTTCTGAATGCATCGGCGACTTCCAAGACGTTACCGGTTGTCACGCTGGGCTAGATAACCGCACCAACACCACCACGACGTGCGTCCCCAACTGCCACAAATTTCGCGCCTCGTCGTTCAACCAGGTGAACGCCTCCGAAGAACAGGTTTGGTGACGCCCACCGGTCGATCGTGACAACCCGCTTCTCTAACTCGGTGACAACCTGGTTGCTGAACCCGGGCTCCAGGGAGAGCTTGTCGCGTTCGTAGTGGATCCTCGGTAAACGTACGGCTTCATCGGCTGGTATTGCGAAGTCGAGAAGGTTCGAAATCACCTGCAGGATCGCGGTACGAATTCGGTTCGATCCGCCAGAGCCGAGTACGGTTGTGTGATTTTGCTCGAGCTCGATGAGGGTGGGCGCCATCATCGAAGTCATCCTGAGATCCGTCGACCAGCGATCGGGGCCCTGAGGATTGATGTCCTCCTCGCCGGGCATGTTGTTGAGCATGATGCCGCTGCCCGGGATGAGATAGCCGCATCCTTCACCGTTGGAGAGCGTCATGGCCGCGATGTTACCGGCACTGTCTGCAATGCTTATATGAGTCGTGCCACGATGTGCGCGTGGGCGGTTGCTGATACGGGTCCGATACTGCTTGAGCAGACCGGCATCGAGAGGACTGGTGTCTCCGGTACCGATCGACATTCGTGCTTCGTTGGTCAGTTCCATCACGTCGATTAGTAGCTCGAGATGTTCTAATGAGCCGAATGTGACGTTAGCCAGATCGATGTCGTTCAACAGCTGAAGTGCAAAGCCGATGAGCGTTCCTCCGGAGGAAGGTGCGGGATTGGTTAATATCCGGGCGTTACGATAGCTCAGCACAAGCGGCGTGCGATGGTAAACCCGGTAACTTGCCAGATCGGCCATGCTCAGGTGACCTCCCTGTTGCGCACACAGGTTGGTGATGCCACGGGCCAGTTCACCGGTATAGAACAACGCCTCACCTTCCCGGATGAGCGCCTCGAGGACATCTCCCAACAACGGTTGTTTGAGTAATGCCCCCTCGGTCGTGGCGCCATAGGTACGTGCCGTTGCTTCGCTCAACCGATAGATAGGCGCAACAACGTTGAAGAGATAGGCTTGGAACGCACTCACCGGTACGCCTTCCCGGGCAGACCTGAGTGCAGGTTCGACCAGGCGGGTCATAGGCAGCGATGCGAGGTCTGCATAGATAGCGAACAGCCCCTTCACCATGCCGGGTGTCGCGATCGCAGCCGGTCCGACGTGAAACGCTTGGGTTGTGGTTCCGAAATCGGCTTCTATGGGCAGTAATTCGCTCGCGGCCGCAGAGCGCACGCGCGGGGTCTGGACGAAAAAGTCATAAACCGTCGGCTTCTCGCCCACCGCGTGCGCCAGGAGAAATCCACCGCCACCGAGGGATGCCAGAACAGGTTCGACCACACACGCGACAAGCTGTGCGGCAATGACCGCATCGTATGCGTTACCCCCGTCGAGCAATACGTCACATGCCGCTTGCGCGGTCACGGGATGCCCGCAGGCTACTGCACCTGCTGGTTCGGGGATTGCAGCCATGCGCGATTATGTTTCTGTTAGGGAGCACGCTCAAGGCTGCGGGGCCCCCACGTTGGAATCGAGGCTGAGCGTGCTCCAGTGGATAAGTGGCAGATGTCTCTCGACGCCTCGTTAATTCATGGTCTATCATCGAATTCGAACTTCACGAGGAGGAGCGATGGCCAGCATTCACGATTTCGCAATGGAAACCATCACCGGCGAGAGCCAGAGCCTGTCTCAGTACAGTGGCCAGGTTTGCCTGATCGTCAATGTTGCAACGAAGTGAGGGATGACGCCCCAGTACGCAGGTCTGCGGACATTACACGAAAGCAACAAAAATAACGGGTTTAGTGTTCTCGGCTTCCCGTGTAACCAGTTTGCGGCACAGGAACCTGGCACAAACGCTGAAATCCTCGAGTTCGCTCAATCCAAGTACGATGTCACCTTTCCTATGTTCGCCAAGATAGAAGTCAACGGCGACGGAGCCTGCGATCTTTACAAGTATCTGAAAGATGCACAGGCAGATGAGGAAGGCAAAGCTGATATCGCTTGGAATTTTACCAAATTTCTCGTCGACGGCACGGGTTCGGTAATTGCGCGCTTCGGCCCGCAGACAACCCCCGAGGAGATAGGGCAGCAACTTCCCTCGCACCTGGCGGGATAGTTCCCATTTTCAGTTGGTAAGATCGGGTTCCCAACGGGTCCCCAACGGGTTCCCAGCCGTTACTTACCAGCGGCTGGGGCTTCCGGGTTGGTGGGAGAGACACGAATGATACGGCCTGCCGCGCTATCGGTGAGCAGGTAGATGTAACCTGCCGCGTCTACTCGAATGTCGCGAATTCGTTCGCCCACTTCAGCAAAAAGCACCTCTTCAGCTACGACAAAACCGTTTTCCATGTTCAACCGTCGCACTTCCTGATTCACCAATGCCCCAACGAAGAGATCCCCGTGCCATTCCGGAAAAAGCGCACCGTGGTATATGGCGAGGCCCGATGGCCCGATGGACGGAACCCAATAGGTCAGAGGTGACGTGATCCCGGGCAGTTCAGAGTATGGGGATACGTACGCGCCGTTATAGTCGATCCCGTAGGTGACCATAGGCCAACCGTAGTTACGCCCCGCTTCGATGAGATTCAATTCGTCCCCCCCTTGGGGACCGTGCTCGTGCAGGAATATTCGGCCGGTTTCCGGATCGAGCACCAAACCTTGTGGGTTGCGATGTCCGTAGGAGAAAACGGCGGCTTCCTTTCCCGCCAGCCCGGCGAAGGGGTTATCCGGTGGTATGCTGCCATCGTCGTTGATACGTACCACCTTGCCGAGTAAGGCATCCAGGTTCTGAGCCTGCTCACGATAGTCGAAACCGTCGCCCGTTGTGATCAGCAGCGTCCCGTCCGCCAGGAAAAGCATTCGACCACCGTAGTGCACGGGTGTGTCCTTGGTTGGACTCACCGTAAAGATCACTTCGAAATCTTCCAGACGGTTGTCGACCAGGCGTGCACGGGCCACCTGAGTCGCGTTGGCTGCAGGTGAACCCTGGGCATATGAGAGATATATCAGCTGGTTGGTCACGTAGTCGGGATGCACCAGCACATCGAACAGCCCGCCCTGGCTGTGGGCGTATACCGCAGGCACACCAGCGATGGGCTCGCTTAACGAGCCGTCGCGACCTACCCGGCGTAACTGACCGGATCGTTCGGTCACCAGAGCTTCACCGTCGGGTAAAAAAGCCAAACACCAGGGAAAGTTCAGCTCGAAAGCAACTGTCGTGAGTGTGTAGTTTTGGGCGGCTGCCGGTAAGGCAAGGAGCAATCCGATCAGGGCCGAAATGGTGCGATTGCGCATGGAATTCTCCGCTTGAAAACCTTCGATGCCTCCGGGGTTTTCGTAGAGGCTGGACCCGGTCATTATGAAGCTCTTGGAATTAATGGTGAATGGGTAATGTTGCGAAACATCGGTGGGTACTTCGCCGCGGTGGCGGGCGCCTACGTATTGGCGTCCATTGCGTCCACACAGTCGGTTCTGGCGAGTCTCGCGGAGATGGGCGTCAACATAGACTTGACCACCCGATTTGCAGCCATCGGTCATGATCTGCTCGGGTTGATGACTATTTATCTGCCAATCATCGCGATCGCCTTTCTCATAGCCTGGCCGGCAACCGCGTTGATCGTCAGATGGTTGCCACGCTTAAGAACGATCGGTTATGTGCTCGCAGGGTTCGCCGCGATCATCGCTGCACATCTGATTCTCAAACAACTGGTGGAGATCACGGGTATCGCTGCGACGCGTACCACGTTCGGCCTTGTTATTCAGGGACTGGCTGGTGCCGCTGGTGGGCTGATTTTTGTACGCGTGGTACCGTCTCGCGACTAGCGACCCCAAACTTACCCGAATCGCGTGCAGAAGATGGATGGCAGATTCGCCGAAAAAGTCGCGAAAGAATCACCCCCGTTATCCGACAGCCACAGACTTCCGGTGGTAGAGCCCAGGGCAAGCGTTTTGCCATCGGCGGCAATGTCCATGCCATGACGGTAGACGAGATCGTAAGCGTCGCTTTGCGGCAGGCCTGAGCGTAACTGGGTGAAAGTCTCACCCCCGTCATCCGTGCGGTTGACTACCATGGCGCCATCCACAGGAATACGAATTTCGTCATTGCTAGCCGGGACGAACCACGCCCGCAAAGGGTTTGTGGGGTCCGCGACCACCGCAAAACCAAAGCTCGAAGGGGATACGTCCACGAGCTCCTGCCAGGTTTCGGCATCGTCAAGGGACATCCAAATACCATTGTGGTGTTGCATCCAGAAGATGTTGGGATCGCTCGGTGATTGCACGATGCGGTGCGGATCCTGTTGTTCAGGATCGTGAGCAAGATCCGGCGGCAGGTAATCCGCGCGTAACCCTTTGCCTTTTGCCTGCCAGGAATCGCCGCCGTCGTTCGTCTGCCAGACACCGCCGATGGACACGCCAACGGTGAGATGATCGCTGTTGCGGGGATCGACGCAGATCGAATGCACACCGGGCCAGTCGTAGCCGCCACCTTGCCAGGCAGCTCGACGCGGTTCTTCCCACAGGGCTTTATTGAGCATCCAGGAATCACCACCGTCCTCGGACCGGAAAAGTCCGCCAGGAATAGTGCCGCACCAGAGAACACCGGGGCGATCATTGCCACCGAGTTCGAGAGACCATATTTGCACCAGCGACCACGGTGTAGCGTCGGGGTGATGAGCGGGCTTTTCCGGGAAGACCGGCACAGCGATCTCGCGCCAGGTTGAGCCCGAGTCGTCCGAGCGTTGCAACTTGGCTCCGAAGTGACCGAGCGAAAGTGCTGCATAAACCCGCTTGGTCGCCGGGTCGGGCAATACCATTGATACCGGATCGCCGAGGAACGAACGTGAGACGATATGCCACCCATCCGAGCCATGTTCAAGCCCGAATAACCCCTTGCGAGTGCCCACCCAGAGTTGTTGCGGCATGATGGTCCGTCTCCGTTTTTGCGGGTTAACCGCCGGACAGCGCTTGCGCGACAAACAGCTCGCTTTGCGCGCCAACCGGATCGCTCAGATGTACCCGGTCGGTGATGCTCCGGTTGTCTATGTAGATATTGACATGCTTACGCACGCCGCCTTGATCGTCGAGGATATAACCGCGCAACTTAGGGTGGCGCCGGAACACATCTTCGAGCAACGCACGTACCGTATCTCCGTCGGCGGCTACGACGTCAACCTTGATATGACGTTTTAGATTTGGGGTGAAGGCAATTTGTGGCACGACGACTGGCGTATGCGCATTGATACGTACGGGGTAGCTCAAGGAAGTAGATTGTAAACCCAGATGGTGGGTCGGTTAAATGCGGCTGAGAACGTTGCTATTGGTCATCGAAATCCGCGAGTTGCCAATCCGGTGAAGTGGGCTTGGGTAGTGGCTCGATAGTGGTTTTCACGTCGCTGAAAAAGTCCATCTCGTTGATGTAGCGTTCGAGTTCGGCCGCCGCCACTCCTCGGCTTGTGAAGGG
>SMWK01000009.1 GCA_004356895.1 Gammaproteobacteria bacterium | reverse complement strand
GATCTCCTGTCCATCGTGCAGGAGTTCGCGGATGTCGCGAAGCGCGGGGATGTCGCGCAGCGCGGGGATGTCGCGCAGCGCGGGGATGTCGCGCAGCGCGGAGTCGTCGCGCAGCGCAGAGTCGTCGCGAGTTTTTTCGATTTCCTCCGGAAGGATTATGCGCGAGCCTTCGATGTCTCTTGCATGGAGAAAGCCAGGGCGCCGTAACCCGACGTTAACGAACGCCGCCTGCATGCCTGGGATGATCCGTTCCACGCGTCCGACGTAAATATTACCAGTCAGGCTGTAACCACTGGAACGGGCGAGGTGAATCTCTTGCGTCGCACCTCCCGCAAGCAGCGCAACACGTGTTTCAAACTCGCTCACGTTGATGAGAAGTTCTTCAGCCATTGCTACGATAGCGCCAGGTGTCTACGCCGAACTCCCGTAGCAGCTCTTCCGTTTCGGTCAACGGCAAGCCAACCACCGCGCTGTAACTACCTTCAATCGTTTTCGCAAATATACCCCCAATACCCTGAATACCATAACCACCCGCCTTGTCCTCACCCTCGCCGGTCGCTACGTAGGCGATTGCCTCCTCGCGATCGAACTGCTTGAACTCCACTCGAGTGCTGACGCACAACGCGCGCGTCGTCGATCCATCGCTGATACAAACCCCGGTCAGCACCCAATGCGAGCGTCCCTGCAGCCTCATTAACATGGCGATACCGCTGCGTTGGTCGCGTGGCTTACCAATAATTACGTCGTCCACAACCACGATCGTATCGGCCGCTAAGGTGATTCGATGTGGTGACGCCACAGCGCTGGCCTTGGCTCGTGCCAAGCGCTCCACGTATGCTGAAGGAGACTCCCCCGGCAGCTCCGTTTCATCTACTGACGCGACAATCACCTCGAAAGGTATACCGATCTGTTCCAGGAGCGCTGCCCGACGTGGCGATGCTGAAGCCAACACCACCGGTGCACGCACCATCTACTCGACCCGAACCTGCACCTGCAAACGGTGCAAAACCAGATACACGAACGGCCACAGCAACGTGCTGGTGAGCGCGGGTATTATCACCGCCCAGGTCCAACCTCTATCCCAGACCAGATCCTGAACCATCATGCGCACCGATTCGCTCGCCATAATGAGGAGGAAAACGACACTGCACTGCTGCGCAACGGAGTACATACGCAAGCGCTCATAAAACCGCCAGGCAAAATAGGTGATGGCAGCCAACAGGAATCCATTTAGTCCGAGGGGGTCGGCGTACAAGACATCCACGCACAGACCGACAATCCACGCCGAGGTGAGCCCAAGTCGATGCGGTAGCTCCATCACCCAGTAGAAAATCACGAGGGGGATCCAGGCGGGGCGAATCCAGCCGAGCCATTGCGGCCAGCTTTCCGGCAAGTGCATGATAGCCAGAACCATCGCAACCCCAATGGTAACCAGAATCAACCAGCCACCCTGAGTCGGGTTCACGTTTCGCCCTCCGAATCTGCGAACACGATCAACACATGGCGCGAACGATCCAGCTGGGCACTTGGCCGCACGCTTACCATGGCGAACGGCGAAGTAGGTTCGATTATCACCGAATCAACGAGGCCGACTGGATAACCGGGTGGAAAGCGTCCACCCAGACCGGAGGTTTCAACAAGATCTCCCTCCCGGATATCCGCCGTAACCGGTACGTTCTCCAACTCTAGTCGATCCAACTGTCCTGTCCCGCCAGCGATGCTCCGCACCCCATTGCGATTGACCTGCACCGGCACAGCGTGGCTGGCGTCGGTGATCAGTAAAACCCGGCTCGAATACTGGTCGACTGCGACAATCTGTCCGAATAGACCTTGGGCATCGATGACGGCCTGACCGATCATGACACCATCAACCGCACCCTTGTCGATGATAATCTGGTGAGTGTTAGGCGCAGGAATGACACCTACCAGCTCCGCTATCATCACCTCTGCCGGTACCCGTGCCTGACTGCCCAGCAACTCCCGCAGGCGCTCGTTTTCCGTCTTCAACGCCAAGTACTGCTGGGATAGCTGAGATAGCTCCAGGATCTGGCGGCTGAGCTGCGCGTTTTTCTCGAGCATACCGGTACGAGTTGCGAACAGATCGCCTGCAGCATTACCGATAAAATAGGGGGCCTCGGCAATAAACTGCAGTGGACTCATCGCCGTGCCAATAGTGCCGCGAACAGGTTCGAGAAAGCGGGTGGTGAATTCCAGCGTGATCAGGATAGCTGATACCAGGGCCAGGCCTGTGAGCAGATAGCCCGCGCCTGATTCGCGAACAAACAGTGCCTTGATAAACTCGCACTCCCAATGGCATCCGAAGATCCGGTGCCTGGTAGTTTAACCCCCAGCTCTCGGAGGGATTCTTTTATCGTTCTTCTCTTTCGTTCTTTTTTCTCTTTTGTTCTCTTTTTCCAACAAGAAGCAGTGCGACATCATTCCATGGAAAGTAGATCCGCGTTACCCGCTTTGTCCATCAACTCCAACGCCTTGCCGCCACCGCGGGCAACGCAGGTGAGCGGGTCTTCGGCGATGATGACGGGTAAACCGGTTTCTTCGGCAAGCAGTACGTCCAGGTCGCGCAACAAAGCTCCTCCGCCGGTCAATACCAAACCGGTTTCCGCGATATCAGATGCGAGTTCCGGCGGACATTGTTCCAGCGCGCTTTTTACCGTCTGAACGATCATCGACAGCGGTTCCTGAAGCGCTTCGAGAATCTCGTTGCTGTTCAGGGTGAAGCTGCGCGGCACGCCTTCGGCCAGATTGCGGCCACGCACATCAATCTCACGAATCTCTTTTTGCGGGTACGCGGTGCCAATCTCCATTTTAATCCGTTCCGCTGTCGCTTCGCCGATCAGGCTACCCTGGGTTCTGCGCACGTAGGCGACAACCGCTTCATCGAATCGGTCACCACCAACGCGCACGGTATCCGAATAGACCACGCCATTGAGCGAGATGATGGCAATCTCAGTGGTACCGCCACCGATATCGACAACCATCGTGCCTATCGCTTCGTGAACTGGCAGACCAGCACCGATCGCAGCCGCCATCGGCTCCTCCACGAGCCGGACATCGCGCGCCCCGGCTGACAATGCGCTCTCCCGTATGGCACGCCGTTCGACTTCGGTGGATTTACAGGGAACGGATACCAGAACTCTGGGGCTCGGACGGATAAAGTGGTTTTCGTGCACCTTGTTGATGAAATACTTGAGCATTTTCTCGGTGACGAGGAAGTCCGCGATCACCCCGTCCTTGAGCGGACGGATCGCGGTGATATTACCAGGGGTGCGGCCCAGCATGCGTTTTGCATCGAGGCCAACGGCCGCCACGGTTTTCTGATTACCCCGCACCCGGATAGCGACGACGGACGGTTCGTTGAGAACGATCCCCTGGTCCCGTACGTAAATCAACGTATTGGCTGTGCCAAGGTCTATCGCGAGGTCCCGGGAGAAGAGCCCGCGAATATATTTGAACATCAAGAAAGAGCTCGCGTGTATGTCATCGGCTATCTGTCGACCTATCGTCTCCAGTTGTTGAATACGCAGCGGATCTAATACTCTGACCACGACGTTCCTGAGGGCGCCGGTACTCTAGCAAGTTGTGGCAACCGGCGGTAGTTGTAACAAAAGAAAGAACCTCGATCGCAACGTGTGAATTAGAGCTCATCAATACTAGGTTGTTGGAGCACCAATCTTTGCATTAGGCTTTGCCGCCATGGCTGATATCGACATTAAACACCTCTGCAGGCTAGCACAGCTTGCGCTAAACGAAACCGAACACCAAGCGGTGCGCGCTGATCTCGAACGCATTATCGCCATGGTCGACCAGATGCAGGCAATGGATACCGAAGACGTGGAGCCCCTTGCCCACCCACTGGAAGCCGATCAGCGGTTACGTCCGGATGAAATCACCGAAGTGGTCGACCGCGATCGCTACCAGCGCGGGGCACCCGCAACCCGAGACGGGCTGTACCTGGTACCAAGAGTCGTCGAATAAATGAACGAGTTTGCCACCATCGGCGAGCTCGCCAGGGGACTGCGACAAGGCGACTATTCCAGCGTCGAGCTCATCCGCCACTATCTGGCGCGCATTGATGCTAATTCCACCCTCAACACATTCATTACCGTGGCTGAGGACGAAGCCTTGAATGCCGCAGCAAGCGCCGATCAGGCGTTCGAGCGGGGTGAGGCGGGACCCCTCACCGGCATTCCACTCGCTCACAAGGATATTTTCTGCACCCAAGGCATTGCGACCACTTGCGGCTCGCGCATCCTGGAGAACTGGATCGCGCCCTACGATGCAACCGTAGTTGATCGCCTGGCGCACGCAGGAGCAGTACTGCTCGGAAAAACCAACATGGACGAGTTCGCCATGGGTTCATCCAACGAAAACAGCTACTTCGGTGCTGCGCTGAACCCCTGGGATAGTTCTCGCGTACCTGGTGGATCGTCAGGCGGGTCGGCTGCCGCTGTTGCCGCAGGCTTAACCCCCGTCGCCACCGGAACGGATACCGGTGGCAGCATTCGCCAACCTGCCGCGTTTTGCGGCGTAGCTGGAATCAAACCAACTTATGGCCGGGTTTCGCGCTACGGGATGGCGGCGTTCGCCTCCAGCCTCGACCAGGCGGGGGTATTCGGCCACGATGCACAGGATCTCGCGGTAGTATTGAGCATCATGAGCGGCTTCGATCCGCGCGACTCAACCAGCAGCGACCGCGCCGATTCCTGGCTGACCGGCGTATCCGAAAGCGGTCTCAAGCCAAATGATGAAGGACTCACAATCGGCTTACCCAGCGAATACTTCAAGGATCTCAACGAAGGTGCAACGCTCCTACAGGCGGCCGCAAAAGAATTCGAGAACGCCGGTTGCCGCTTAACCCAGATATCACTGCCCCATACCGATGCCGCCATTCCCGCTTACTACATCATTGCCGGGGCAGAAGCCTCAACAAACCTGGCACGTTATGACGGCGTACATTTCGGCTACCGCTGCGAGAACCCGAAATCCCTCGAAGACCTCTATCAACGCTCACGCAGCGAGGGCTTCGGGATAGAAGTGAAGCGGCGCATCCTGACCGGTACCTATGCGTTATCGGTGGGCTATTTCGATGCCTACTACCTGAAAGCACAAAAACTCAGGCGTCTCATCCAACAGGATTTTCTGTCTGCGTTCGAGGAAGTGGATCTGATCCTGGCCCCGACAACCCCCGGGGTCGCCTTTCACACCGGCGATCTCACCGACGACCCCGTGGCCATGTATCAACAGGATATTTTCACGATACCGGCAAGCCTTGCGGGCTTACCCGCGCTCTCCTTACCCTGCGGTTTTACGGGCGGACTGCCCATCGGCATGCAGCTCATCGGACCGCATTTTTCCGAGCGGCGGTTGCTCGAAACCAGTGCGTTGTATCAACAAAACACCGATTGGCATCAACGCCATCCGGAGGTCGCCTGATATGCAATGGGAACCAGTGATCGGGCTCGAGGTCCACGTACAGCTCGCGACGAAAAGTAAAATCTTCTCAGGTGCGAGCCCTGCATTTGGTGGCGCCCCCAACGCCCAGGCCTGTCCAGTCGATCTTGGACTTCCCGGCGTACTGCCCGTATTGAATGCCGAGGCCGTACGCATGGCTGTTATGTTCGGGCTCGCCATCAACGCGACGATCTACCCGTACTCCATCTTCGACCGGAAAAACTACTTCTACCCCGACCTGCCCAAGGGTTATCAGATCAGTCAATTTGACCATCCCATCGTCGGCCCGGGAACGCTTACCATCCAGATGGAAAACGGTGACACCCATATCATAAGGATAACGCGGGCACACCTGGAGGAAGACGCCGGCAAGTCGTTGCATACTGCATACGCCGGTATGACCGGCATCGACCTGAACCGCACGGGGACCCCGTTGCTCGAGGTAGTTTCGGAGCCGGACCTGCGCAGCCCCGCGCAAGCCGTAGCGTATTTCAAGCAGCTCCACGCCTTGGTGCGCTACCTCAAAATTTGCGACGGCAATCTCGCAGAAGGCAGCATGCGCTGCGACGCTAACGTATCCGTGCGACCCCTGGGCGCCACCGAGTTAGGCGAACGCTCGGAGATTAAGAACATCAATTCGTTCCGGTTCGTCGAAAAAGCCATCCAGTTCGAGATCGAGCGACAGATCGACATCTTAGAGTCCGGCGGCAAGGTTAAACGCGATACCCGTCTATACGATTCCGAGCGCAACGAGACCCGTTCCATGCGGAGCAAGGAGCTTTCCGACGACTACCGTTATTTCCCGGATCCCGATTTGCTTCCGGTACGTCTGACGCTTGAGTTTATCGCTGCAGTCAAAGCCTCCCTGCCGGAGCTACCGCAAGCACGTAAGGCACGCTTCACGACTGAGTTGAAACTGAGTGATTACGACGCTGCGTGGCTGACCAACGATCCCGCAGTCGCCGATTACTTCGAGGCCGTACTCGCGACGGCCCATGATGCCAAGTTGACGGCAAATTGGATCATGGGGGACGCAAGTGCTGCGCTACACCGTGATGATCTCGAGTGGACCGATTGCCCGGTGCCTGCCACCGAACTCGGGCAGCTTATCGCGCGAATTAACGACAACACGATTTCCAGCAAGCTCGCCAAGACAGTTTTCGAGGCGTTATGGACCAAGGAAGGCACGGTGGATGAGATCATCGATGCTCGTGGTTTACGGCAACTGAGCGATTCCGGAGCGTTGCGTGGCATTATCGAGAAAATCATGATGGATAATCCCGATCAGGTCGCCCAATACCGGGCAGGCAAAGATAGAGTATTGGGCTTTTTTGTCGGTCAGGTGATGAAAGCCACCCAAGGTAAAGCCAACCCGGGACAGGTGAACGAGCTACTTCTCGACTCGCTGAAGCGGGAAAAGGGGTCAGAGGAATAGGTTTGGGGTCAGGGTAAAAACACCCCCCTTTCGCTGCAGCTACCGCGAAATTCTCGATTGCAGTATGCTTGTTCGGCTAAACAAATTAATACGTTGAAATCAGCCGGAGGGGAGGCACTTGAGCGATCAACCATTACCAGTCGTTGACTATATGAAAATCCCGGAGGATGGCGACCCATACCTTGAAGGCCACAAGTGTGGCAAATGCGACGCCATCTTCCTTGGAGAACGCAGCATCTGCAGCAAATGCGGTACACGCGATCAGATGGGAACCATGAAGCTCTCCAGCCAAGGAAACCTGTACTCATACGCCATCGTGCACCGCTCGTTTCCCGGCATCGAGGTGCCCTATATCAGCGCGGTGGTCGATCTGGACGATGGCGCCACACTCAAGGGTAATCTCATCAATGTGGAACCCGATCCAGAGAAGATCGAATTCGGCATGCCTATTGAAGTGATCTTTGATGACGCCCTCGGGCGCAAAGACCGCGACGGCAATTCCTACCTGTCCTACTTTTTTCAACCACGGGCGTAACACGGGCGTAACCCGTGCATAACCCGTGCAAAATCACATTCAATCTATTTGTAACTAACGATTTATGACTAACAGAGGAGACTCCACATGACAGACGCATATGTAGTTGGTGTCGATATGATCAAATTCGGGCGCTTCCCCGAAAAGACCGTCCCGCAAATCGGCTCGGAAGCCATCCTGATGGCACTTGATGACTGCGGCCTGACCATCCACGACATGCAAGCGCTTTATTGCGGCAACCTCGGCCAGGCCAGTGGCATGGTAGGCCAACGCATTTTGCACGAGATCGGCCAAACAGGAATTGCCGTTGTGAACGTCGCTAACGCTTGCGCGACAGGGGCAACCGCATTTCGCGAAGCATGGGCGTCGGTGAAAGCCGGCCTCTACGACTGCGTACTCGCTGTGGGCGTTGAGCAAATGGGCAGGGGCTTGCTCGGCGGCGCAGGTGGCGGGTCAGGCATTTCCAAAGAAGGATTGCTCGGTTCTGGAACGATGCCCGCGGTATTTGCCGAAGCCGGTATGGAACACGCAAATAAGTACGGCACGACTTTTGAGCAGTTTGCCAAGGTCTCGGTCAAGAACCATCATCACTCCACGATGAATTCCAAGGCGATGTATCAGATCGAAACGCCTCTGGAAACAGTCATGAACTCCGAGATGATCTCTTATCCCAACACCAAGCTCATGTGCTCGGTGAACGTTGACGGTTCGGCCGCCGCGGTGATTTGCTCAGAGAAGAAAACCAAGGAACTCGGGCTCATGAGCCGCGCCATCAAGGTCCGCGCATCCATACTGACGTCTGATCCCTGGCAGGAACGCGACCTGGTGATGCCCGACGTGAACAGCTGCACTCGCAGGGCGGCGAAAGAAGCCTACGAGATGGCAGGATTGGGTGCCGAAGACATCGATCTGATTGAGTTGCACGACTGTTTCGCAACCGCCGAGATTCTCCACTACGACAATCTGGGTCTGTGTGAAGACGGTGGCGCCGGCCGATTGATCGACGACGGCGATGTCGAACTCGGTGGACGAATTCCCGTCAACGTATCCGGGGGCCTGCTCTCCAAAGGTCATCCCCTGGGCGCGACGGGTATTGCGAACATCTACGAGGTCTCCACTCATCTGCGTGGCGAAGCGGGTGGACGCCAGGTGGAAGGTGCCCGCATCGGTCTTACCCATGTGATCGGCCTCGGCAGCGCCTGCGGCATACACATCCTGGAAAAAGTTTCTTAAGAAATTTACCAGCAAAGGATCCGGCTGCAGTGATGCGGCTGCAGCCGGCCTGTCCCGCCCAGCAATGAAAATCGGCGTCGTCAGCGACACCCACAACAACCTCAAAAACGTCGGCCGCATCGTCGAACTGTTCAATGAGGTAGGGGTCGAGCGCGTCATCCACACAGGCGACATCACCCAGGCAAAAACCCTGGATGTGTTTGCCCATCTCACCGCGCCTTTATGGGGCGTGTTCGGAAACAACGATACCGAACGTGAGAGTCTCGAAGCGGCAGCAATCGAACATGGCTTCACCTTTCGCGATCCCCCTTTCGAGCTGCATTGGTTTGAGCGTCGTATCGTGGTGGTACACGATCCGCTAGAGTTCGACGGCGCGCTAAGGAGCGATCACTCACTGGCACTGCACGGCCACACTCACCTGTACCGTTACGAATCACGGGACGGCCAGGTGATGTTTAATCCCGGCGAATGCGCGGGTCATCACCTGGCCGTCCCGTGATTCGTAACGATACAG
>SMWK01000008.1 GCA_004356895.1 Gammaproteobacteria bacterium | reverse complement strand
GGTGGCGGCTATATCGGTCTCGAGGTGGCTTCGGTCGGGATCAAGCAGGAACTCGAGGTGTACGTCCTCGAAATGGAAGAGCGCATCCTGCAGCGGGTCACAACACCTGAGATGTCGACGTTCTACCACCAATTGCACTCGAATCGAGGCGTACATGTGTGCACGTCGACGGCGGTTAGCGGCTTTTCCGGTGACGGCAGGGTGCAGGCCGTGCTCTGTAGCAAGGAAAATGACGAGCAAGCGTTTCCCGCGGATCTCGTGGTCGTCGGTATTGGCATCATTCCCAACGTTGAGCTTGCCAAGGACGCTGGTATTGATTGCGACAACGGCATTGTTGTGGACGAACGCTGTCGTACCTCAGCAGCTAACGTATTCGCCGCAGGTGACTGCACCAACCACCCGAATCCATTGTTAAAACGACGTTTGCGCCTGGAGTCGGTACCCAATGCGATGGAGCAGGCACGAGTGGCCGCCTCCAGCATGAGCGGGGGAGACAAAAGTTATGCATCTATCCCCTGGTTCTGGTCAGATCAGTACGAACTCAAGTTGCAGATGGTCGGGTTCTCGGCCGATGGCGATACACAGGTCGTGCGTGGTGACAAAGCCGGAAACCATTTTGCTGTTTTTTATCTGAAAAACGGAACGCTCGTCGCAGCGGATGCAGTGAACAGCCCCAGGGAATTTATGGTCTGCAAGCAACTCGTCGGTAAACCGGTTGATGCAGACAAACTCGCGGATCCCGAGACAGACCTCAAGACGTTGCTTAGTTGAAGTAAAAGGGATGGGCTAAAGTCCGAGCACCTCCTTGGCAATAATATTGTGCTGCACCTCGCTCGAGCCGCCGGCAATGGTATAACCTCGGTGATGGTAATGACCCGACGCCACAAACTCGGCGTAGTCCGGTCCGACACCTGCGCGGTTTCCGTCCGCGGCGGTGGTTGCATCCAACGGCAAAACCCAATGTCCCACTGCCTCGAATAAGAGCTCGTCCATAGCCTGCACTAACTCACTGCCTTTGAGTTTCAACATGGACGGCTCTGCACCGATCTGCCCACCCTCATCGGCTGCGCTCAACAAGCGCAGGCTGGTCATCTCCAGTGCGCTGAGCCGTATCTCCAACTCGGCGAGCTTTTTGCGCATCGCCCGATTCTCAAGATCTACGCCGCTGTCCGCTTCCGCCAAGAGCACCTCGCGAATAATTCCGAACATCCGTTTGTTCTCGGCAACTCTGGACACCATCAGCCGCTCGTCGCCGAGCAAGCTCTTCGCAACCGTCCACCCTCGATCCTCTTCCCCTAACCGATTGGCCACCGGCACACGCACATCGTCGAGGAACACCTGGTTCCACAGCCGCTTGCCGTTAAACGCGTACAGCGGCTCAATGGTGATTCCCTTTGATTCGAGATCGATCAGCAGGAAACTGATGCCTTTCTGTTTCTGTACCTTCGCATCCGTACGCACCAGACAGAATATCCAATCAGCTGTTTCCGCACCGGACGTCCAGATTTTCTGCCCGTTGACGATATAGTCATCGCCGCTCCGCACAGCCGTTGTACGAAGTGAAGCTAAATCCGAACCAGCTTCGGGCTCAGAGTATCCCTGACACCACCATAAATCCGCATTCAGAATCTGCGGAAGAAACCGTTTCTGCAGAGCTTCGCTTCCGTACTTGATAATCGCCGGGCCGACCATGTTGAACCCGAATCCCGAAAGCACCGGAGCGTGCGCTGCGCGGCATTCGACATCGAAAACGTGGCGCTGTATCAAGCTCCAGCCCGTGCCGCCGTGTTCCTCGGGCCAGTTCGGGGCTGCCCACCCCTGACGGTTGAGAATTCGGGTCCAACAAGCCACATCGTCTTTACCCACACCCCGACTCAACCGCACTTTTTCTGCGATGTCTGCTGGCAACTGTGTTGCGAGAAACCCATGAATCTCTTCTCGAAACCGGGTTTGTTGTGCATTTAGCGCTAGTTGCATCAGCTCTCCTAAGAGCCGCTCTAAGCGGTCACCACCAGGGCACCGCGTCGAGTGACGATGAGTGTGTGTTCGAACTGAGCAACGAGGTCACCCTCGGGCACACATAGAGTCCAACCATCAGCCTGCTCCTCCACCCGGTTTGCCCCGGTGCTGAAAAACGGCTCGATGGTAAGCACAAGCCCCTCATCGAGACGGCGTCTTTCCATTGGGTTGTCCATCGGAATATATGAGGGTTCCTCGTGAATCGAATTGCCAACCCCGTGGCTACCGAGATTTTCTACGATCTCGTAGCCGAATTTGTCAGCGATCTTCTGGACCGCTTTGCCGATGACGTTAAGCGAACGCCCGCTGCGTATTTTTTCGATCGCCGCCTTCACTGCGCTCTGCACGGCGTAACAAAGCTGCTCTTGTTCCGGCGTGCCTTTACCAACGATAAACGATTCGCCCATGTCGGCAACATAGCCGTTGAGTTCGGCAGAGACGTCGATGTTGACCATGTCACCATCGGCAAGACGACGCGGTCCGGGGATCCCATGAGCTGCTTCTTCGTTGACGCTGATGCAGGTTGCGCCTGGAAAATCGTAATAAAGCTGAGGTGCGGAGCGGGCACCGTGGTTCTTGAGGTAGTGCCCACCAATTGTGTCGAGCTCAGCAGTGCTCACCCCGGCGCGCGCGGCCTGTTTCATGCGCTCGAAGGCACCACGTACCACCTTGCCCGCTGCAAACAATTTCTTGATGTCTTCTTCAGAGTTAACCGTCACTACAACCGATTCTCATCTATTTAGGAATTACACGCTGCATGCCAATACCCGCGAGATCTCGCACAAGCTGCGACCGCTTTCTTGTGACCAGGTGTTGAAGGCTGCCTGGGCCTGTTGCAGCGCCTTTTTGCTGGTGGGTTCCTTGTCGATTACTTTCTGCGCAACCAGCGCCTTCACCACGTCCTTCGAAAACATCGGGGTATCCTTACCGACGAAACGCAGGAAATACCGACCCGTTTGCCCACCGAGCCGATCACCGCGACGTTTGAGGTCATCCCACAAACCAAAAATATCGTCAGCCGGCCAGGTCGCCAGATAGGCGCCAAAACTGCCGTGAGTATCGCGCACATCCAGAATAAATGATGCGTTCCTAGGGACCGAGCGGATTTTCTTGGCGTGGCGCACAATTTGTGTGTCCTGGGTGAGAGTCTCCTGTTCTTCATCGGACATCATCGCGCAGGTCGCCACGTCGAATTGATGAAAAGCTGCTTCGAACCCGGACCACTTATTCTCGATTATTTTCCAGACGAAACCTGAGCGGAACACGCACTTGGTCATCTCAGCAAGATAGACGTTGTCTTTCGCGCGCTGCAACGCCGCAGAAGTTTTTGCTTTCGGCAGCAGGGCGAGCAACGCTGCTTCACCCCCCTTGCGCTCAGCCGCCCGCTGAAAAATACTAGCAAATGAATCCATGGCGAAATCCTGCTTAGAATCGAAAGGTCAGAAATCCTGTCAAATGAAGAAAAGAATGTCACCGGTATCGAGAACAGCGATGGTGGGCGATAAGCACGTCTGCTACAAGTGCCGATCAGGCAGGTAGTTATGGTCGAAGTACTCGACAAGCCACAAACCCTCGATCCCAAGCTGAAAGAGATCGTCGATAAAGAAACCATGGATGAGCGTGGTTTCGTCCGCTGCGACAGCTGCGCCTATGTTATCGCTCGATCGACAGATGGCATCGAAGTGAATGGCAGTCACGGCCACCGATTCGCCAATCCATACGGCATACAATTCTATCTCGGCTGTTACGCTAACGCGTTAGGTTGCACGATCTCCGGGGGACGGACCCATGCCGACACCTGGTTTCCGGGATTTCAATGGCAGCTCGCTACCTGCACTCAGTGCGGGCAGCATCTTGGATGGTATTTCGATAAAGAAGCCGAGTTTTTCTACGGGTTGATACTGGATCGAATCACAATTGACTGAGCTTCGAGCTACAAACTACAAAACGCTCACCTTCGACTGTTACGGCACGCTGATCGATTGGGAGCAAGGCATTCTAGGCTACCTGCAGCCGCTGCTCGACAGTTACGACGTGAACGTTATCGATTCCTGGGTGTTGGAATTTTTTGCGGAAACCGAACCCGAGGTTCAAGCGGATGGCGGTAGCTACCGCAGCGTTCTGACCCGGGTGCTCGAACGTTTCGCGGACCGGCTGGGTTTTACGCCGAATGAGGACACGCTCGCAGGATTCGCCAACAGCATCGAACACTGGCATCCGTATGCCGATGCGATTCCTGCCCTGAAACGCCTCGGCGCTCACTTTCAACTCGCCATCATCTCCAATGTGGACGACGATCTTTTTGCCTACAGCGCAAAACACCTCGAGGTGCCGTTTGACCATGTGATAACGGCGCAACAGGTCGGCACTTACAAACCGAACCAGGCAATGTTCTCAGAGGCGCTGAAACGCGTTGAAGCACCCGTGCTGCACGTCGCGCAGAGTTGTTTTCACGACATCATTCCGGCCACTGAACTCGGCCTTGATACCGTGTGGATTGAAAGACCCGGGTCGAGCGCCGCGCGACCGATTGAAGCGCACCCAACCTGGACCTTCGCCACCCTCGGCGACTTCGCAGACGCTATCTGCAACGCCTCCCCTTAACCAAAGAGAGGATAGAGAGTCAATCCACGATGGCCCCATAAACCAGCGATTTCAGTTGACCCCGAAAATTGAACGTAGCCGACGGCATGAACTGGGTCATGAAGATCACAATGAGTTCTTCTGCCGGATCCACCCAGAAGATGGTACTCGCCGCCCCACCCCAGGCATATTCCCCGGCCGAGCCCACAGTGGCCGTACGCTCCGGGCCCAGATTGATGGAAAAGCCCAACCCGAATCCGTAACCTTCGTAGGTGGTTTCGGAAAAAGTACCCAGTGCCCACCGGGTGAGATCATCGTCGTTAGGCAGGTAGTTTTTCGTCATCATCTCAATCGTCTTGGGGCCGAGTATTCGCACGTCATCCAATTCTCCTCCGTTCAGCATCATCCTGGTGAATCGCAGGTAGTCGGCAGCCGTTGAGACGAGGCCCCCACCGCCGGAGAAGAACGTTCGCGGGCGTATGTAGATGCTGTCTTCGGGATCGTCGAGTAGCCGCAAGGTCTTGTCTGGATTGCGTTCGTAGTTAGCAGCAAATCTGCCCACGTCGGCATCCGCCACCGTAAAACCGGTATCCACCATCCCGAGTGGCTCAAATATGTTCTGCTGCAAGTACTCATCGAACCGTTGTCTGGAAATCACCTCAACCAGATATCCCAGCACATCGGTTGATACCGAGTAGTTCCATCGCGTGCCCGGTGAAAACTCCAGGGGGATCTTTGCGAGGGTGTACATGGTGTCTGCTAACGTAGTGCCTGGTTCTACCCCGCCTACCCCCATTTTTCGATACGCGTGGTCCACATTCGACCGACTCATGAATCCGTATGTGAGCCCCGACATATGAGTAAAAAGATCGCGGATGAACATGGGCCGTTCAACCGGTGTGGTCATGAAGTTTGGCGCCACCCCGGCGGCGTAAACCTGGATATCGTTCCACTCGGGTATGAAGCGGCTCACCGGGTCGTTCAACTGAAAAGCCCCGTGTTCGTAGAGCATCATCAGGGCCACACTGGTGATGGGTTTTGACATCGAGTAGATGCGGAAGATCGTGTCTTCAGCCATCACCTTGCCGCGCTCCAGATCCATGTTGCCAAGGGGCTCGCAGTAAGCCAGTTGACCTTTGCGATAGACGATAGGCAGTGCGCCGGCAATCTTGCCGGGTTCGATAAATCGCTCGTTGAGGTGATCGCTGATTCGCGAAAGCCTTGATACGCTCATGCCCGCGGCGGGTGCATCGGTCATCATTGCCATGTACTCCGAGGTGGTTGGTAGCTTAAGAATCTTACACGAAGCCCTGTGGTAGCATTCCTCAAATGGACACACCCGGCACGACCACCATAGAAATCAGTAAGGAACACCTGCATTTCAGCGCCGCGCACTTCACGTTGTTTTCTCGAACCGAGCGGGAAAACCTACATGGACACAATTTCTATGTGACCGCCCAAGTCGAAAGCCCAGTCGGCGAAAATGGCCTCGCGTTCGACTACAACGTGCTCAAATCGATACTAAAATCACTCTGTGAGGAGCTCGATGAAAAGGTACTGCTGCCGGAACAGTCACCGTATCTCGACATCACAACCGAAGGTGACTATCTCGTGGCTAAGTTTGCCGAGGAGCGCATTGTGTTCCTGCCGAGAGACGTGCTGACCCTTGCGGTGCGCAACATCACCGTGGAGGAGCTTGCACCCTGGTTTCTCCATCGAGTACGAGAACAGGACGACATCGCTTCTCTGAACATCACTAAACTGACCATTGGTGTATCCTCGGGTCCCGGCCAGTGGGCGCGAGCGGCTTGGGAGGCGTCATGAAATGTTTGCTCATCACCGGTGCAAGCTCTGGCATTGGACTCAGAACTGCGCAACGATTTGTCAAAGAAGGCTACACCGTAATTAACTTATCGCGACGGCGCTGCCCGCTAGATGCCGTCAGCCAGATTAACTGTGATCTATCGATACCCGGGTTTCTCGATGCCATCAGCGCGCAACTGACACCGACCCTGCAATCGGCTGATCAACTTGTGCTCATACACAACGCATCGCGCCTCATGAACGACACCGCGGTGGAGACTACCAGCAACAGCTTCCGCGAAGTGTTGGAGGTGAACCTGGTTGCACCAAACACCTTGAATTACTTCAGTATTCCGTTCATGCCAGCAGGTTCCGCAATTCTCTACGTCGGCTCCACCCTCTCGGAGAAAGCCATCCGCGGCAGTTATTCCTATGTCGTCACAAAACACGCAACGATAGGCATGATGCGTGCGACATGTCAGGATCTTGCTGGACGCGGGGTGCACACCGCCTGTATCTGCCCGGGGTTCACCGACACCGAGATGCTGCGCCAGCACGTGCCCGAAGAAGCCATGGATGGTGTCCGTGCAATATCCACATACAACCGCCTGATCGACCCTGACGAGATTGCCGAAACCCTTTTCTGGGCAGCCAACAACCCAGTGATCAACGGTTCCGTAATCCACGCCAATCTAGGTCAGGTCGAAAACTAGTCCAGATCACCATCAAGAAACTGCCTTCTCGCGCGTCAACCGAGGATCGTCATCTACGGCTTCTTCGTTCGCAGACAGACCGAGGTACGGGCGTAGATATCGCACCGCCACATATATGGGACCCGTATCCAGCGCGGCGACCAACACCTTGAACACGTACCCGGACAAGATGAAGGTAATGAGCTGTGGCCACAACGGCTCATCGCCGACGATGGGCAGCGCAGCAGCATAAAAATGCGTTATCAGGATGACCGCGGTCGTGTCCACGATCTGGCTCGTCATGGTTGATGCATTGTTGCGCAACCACAGATGCCGTCCCCGGGTAACGCCCTTCCAGAAATGAAACAACCGCACGTCGCAGAACTGGGCGGCAAGGTATGCGACCATCGATGCAGCCACGGCACCGAAAGCAAGTTCCCGAACCTCAAAAAAAACAGGCAAACGGCCTGCTTCGTCGGTTACGGGTAAGCCATTGACATCTAGAGTTTCGAATCCCGGCAGCACACCGCCAAGCCATAAAAGAAGCACCACCCAGCCGTTCAGCAGCAGCCCGACCCACACCATATCCCGCGCTTTCTTTTCACCGTAAAGCTCGCTGATGAGGTCGGTGCAAAAGAACGTTACTGGATAAGGCAACACACCGACAGCAACCACCATCGGTATGGTCACGCCGAACACGTCGAACGATAAATCGAGGAAGCGGCTGATGCCCAGCACGTTCAAAAGCGCCAACGTGCCAAGAAAGATGCCGGAGAGAACGAGGAAAACCCGTTGCCGGCGCTGGTGGTAGTCGGGTCGGGTCATACGGTGCGCGTTTTCTTCAGAAACTGCTCGTTGACGCAGTTCTGCAGCCGACCCTGGGCAAGATAAGTGAGCGCAACCTCTCCGCCCTTATACCGCATGTCGTACACGCTTTCGGGGGTAAAAAAGGCCGAGTGCGGCGTGATCAGCAAGCGGTGATCGATCCAGGATTCGTTGGCGGCCCACGCTTTGATGAGCGGATGTTCAGGATCCGGTGGTTCTTCAGGGAGCACGTCCACGCCAACGGCCTGCAACTGGTCTTCGCGCAGCGCCTCGTGTAATGCATCCAGATCGATGACCGGTCCCCGTGCCGTGTTGATCAGGATGAGACCGGGTTTGCTGCTCGCGAGAACCTTGGCGTCGATCAACTTCTCTGTTTCCCTGGTCAACGGCAGGTGCAAACTCACTACGTCACTCTCGCCAAAAAGCTCTTCGAGAGAATGTACCAGAT
>SMWK01000068.1 GCA_004356895.1 Gammaproteobacteria bacterium | reverse complement strand
GTAAGGGCGAGAGGCGGCCAGGTATCTCTCGACACTCGTATCATTAGTTGCACCAAGGTGCTAAATGGAACGCTTGTGCAGATACATCACCGGGCCGCCTCTCGCCCTTACCCGATTACTCACTTTCCGCGGAAAGTCACTCTACCGCAGGAGAAGAACTCGCATAGGTTTGCCAGATCACCAGCGGAAAGTCTGCAAGAACCTTAGAGATTAGCTTCACCGATTGACGCGGCGAGTTGTTGGATTCTGGCTACCATCGCTCGTAGACCATTACCTCTGGTTAAGCTCAGGTGTTGTATGAGGGCTAGTTCTTCGAAGAGTGCTTCGATATCGAATTGTGATATGTAGTCAGGGCTTTGCCGGTTGTAGGCTGCAAGCACTATCGATATGAGGCCGCGAACGATGTGTGCATCGCTATCTATTGCGAGTTCTAGTTGTTGTTGCGTTTTGTCGTAGCTGGCTACCAGCCAGACCTGGCTTTGACAACCGCGGATGAGATTTTCGGAAATTTTGTGGGTATCGGCGAGATCCGGCAATTCTTTACCCAGATCGATGACAAAACGGTACTTGTCTTCCCAGGAGTCGAAAAATCCGAACGTCTCTTTGATATCCGCAAGGTTCATTAACCCGGCGGCCATCAGAATATTCCGAGCTCCAACTGCGCTTCTTCGCTCATCATGTCACGCGTCCAGGGTGGATCGAAGGTGAGCCCCACCGCGACGTCGGTTACGAATGGCACTTGAGCCACACGTGTTTTCACATCTTCTACCAACACGGGTCCCATGCCGCAGCCTGGTGCCGTCAGAGTCATCGAAACGTTTACTTCACCGGCGTCGGTGACATCGCATCCGTAGATCAAGCCAAGATCGACGATGTTAACCGGGATCTCGGGGTCGTAAACAGACTCGAGCGCCTGGTGTACCTGATGTAAGTCCACTTTGCCGTCGGCGGGATCGTCGAAAGTCAAGGACTCGGATTCGAACCCGAGTGCATCTGCGTCTCGACCGTCGACCCTTGCCATGTTGCCGTTGACGATTACGGTGTAGGTGCCACCGAGTGTTTGAGTGAGGGTGACAAACGTATTCTCAGGGATGGTGATAGGGTCGCCGGTTGGCACGAGACGAGCGACGCACTCCCGGACGGTTGTAATGATGCGCCGTTCCATGATGGGTACGCTTAAGCTTCCGGGTTCAGCGAGAAACTCTCCCCGCAGCCGCAATGACTTTCGGCATTTGGATTCTTGAACTTCAGCTGAGAATTCAGACCTTCAGTGACGAAATCCACTTCGGTACCTGTGACCAGCGGAAGGTCTTCCTTACTGACGTAAAGTGACAGCTGCTCGGCAACGTCAAATACACAATCGTCGACCTCAGGGCCATCGATGTAGTCCAGCGTGTACATGTAGCCGTTGCAGCCGCTCTCTTTTACGCCGAGGCGCAGATGACGATGCCCCGATTTCTCAATCTGCGCGCGAATGTGCGCGCATGCCGCCGGGGTAACCGATATCTTGTTCGGATCGAAGGTTGTTACGTTCATATCGTTCGTTTACTGCTCCGCCGTGACTAGTACATGACAGTACATTAAATAAAACTCACCGCTTTACGCACACCGGCGATGAGCCGGTCGACGTCTTCGGGCGAATTATACAGGCTAAATGAGGCACGCACCGTGCCGGGAATTCCAAGCTGCGCCATCAGTGGCATTGCGCAGTGATGGCCGGTGCGTACGGCGATTCCCTGCTGATCCAGCAAAGTGCCGACGTCGTGGGGGTGGCTGCCATCAACTAGAAAAGAAACCACAGAAATGCGTTTCTCTGGTTCGCCCACGAGCCGGACCCCGTCGATCTGCTTGAGCTGACTCAAGGTGAGTCGAAGCAGTTCGTCTTCCGAGGTTTTGATTTCATCGCGAGGTAATTGAGTGAGGTAATCGATGGCGGCGCCAAGGCCAATCGCACCGGCGATGTTGGGCGTACCTGCTTCAAATTTGTAAGGCAAGGTGTTGTAAGTCGATTTGTTGATGGATACAGTCTCGATCATCTCACCACCCCCTTGCCAGGGCGGTAAAACGTCCAACAACTTCTCTTTGCCGTATAACACGCCGATTCCCGTGGGTCCGTACATCTTATGACCGGAGAAAGCGTAAAAGTCACAGTCAAGTGCGGAGACGTCGACGTCGAAGTGTGGAACCGCTTGAGCACCATCAACCACAACCACTGCTCCCGCTTCGTGCGCCTGTTCGATGATCTGTTGCAGAGGATTTACCGTACCCAGCGCATTGGAAACATGGGCGATGGCGACGATTTTGGTTTTGTCGGTAAGTAACTCAGCGAAGCTCTCGAGGTCAATGTCACCCTGGCTGTTGACATCGCAGGCTTTCAAAACGGCGTTGGTGCGAGCTGCCAGCATTTGCCATGGGACGATGTTGGAATGGTGTTCCATGTGCGAGATCAGTATTTCGTCGCCGGGTTTCAGCAAACCGGTGTAACAATTTGCTACTAAGTTTATGGATTCGGTAGTACCGCGGGTGAATATAATTTCGTTTCTACTTCCGGCGTTGACAAATTCTCGCACGCGATCGCGCGCGTGTTCAAAGGCAACCGTTGCTTGATCGGAGAGCGCGTGAACAGCGCGGTGGACGTTTGCGTTGTAGCGATGGTAATAATCTTTTAGCGCGTCGATTACCACATGAGGTTTCTGACTTGTCGCCGCATTGTCGAGATACACTAGCGGTGCACCGTTTACCTGCTGGTCCAGTATGGGAAAGTCTTTCCGGTAACTTGTCATCGTCCTGAGCCTGGAGAGTCCATTGAGAGTGCCTCGAGAAATCTCTGCTCAACGGTTTTCGCCAATCGGCCGTGCAGGCAGGTCTTGAGGAATGCGGTTGCTAACACGGCACGCGCACTTTCGTCGGACAGCCCCCGGGTGCGCAGATAGAAGATGGCGTCTTCAGACAGCTGGCCGACTGTCGCGCCATGTGAACACTTCACATCGTCCGTGTAGATTTCGAGTTCAGGCTTGGTGTTGATTACCGCTTCTGGGTCCAAGGCGAGGTTCTTGTTGGTCAAGGCGGCATCGCTTCGCGGCGCGTTACGGTGAATGTGAATACGCCCATTGAAGGTGGTCTTGGATTTGCCGAGGCCGATACCATGAAAACGTTGTTTGCTGAACGTATCTGGTGCCTCGTGTTCGATGATCGTCTGCTGATCCAGGTGACAGCCGTCTTCAACGAGGTAGGCACCGTCGATTTCGACTCTGGCACCGCGTCCCCGAAGGAGCACTTGGGTGTCGATGCGTCGACGTTGTGCGCCGGTAGCATAACTTTGCAGTGAGTAGCTTGCTCCCTCGGCGAGGGACACCTGCAACAGCGACCAATGACCCGTTGCGATGGCCAGTGCGCTCCGCCCGTGATGCAACACGGCATGTTCACCGAGGTCGATGCGTATGAATTCGCTATGAAAGCCAACCGCGCTTGCGGTTTCGATGAGTTCAAGATGCGCATTTGGTGCAACTGAGATCACAACTGGGCTGCATCCGGTGTGCGAAAAATCAATGAGCAGTGGCTGCTGCGGCGTATCCAGTATTCGGATGAGCAGCCCATTGCCCGCTGTGAGCGCGGTAAGATCTGCCAACGGATAACGCTCGCTGAATATCCCGTCGTGTAAAACATTACCCAGATAGGCGAGATCTTCTGACGCTGCTGCGTTGAATGGAACGAGTTCTATTTGTGGTTGTTCAGCGCCGTCGATAGCCATAACGACGGGGTCGGGCATATCGACGGGATTTGCCAGGCTACTATTGAAGCCTTCGATAAACCCTTTGATCGGGGTGTATTTCCACTGCTCCTTCACAACCCCCGAGACGAGGCTCGCCGAGAGTCGCTCCGCTGCCTCGTTCGAATCCAGCCATGCCATGTTGCGCCGCGGCAGGTCGTTGAGGATTTCGGCGACGTTCATGATGTACTCAACCAGGCGTAACCCTTTTCTTCCAGAGTGAGTGCGAGACCTTTATCTCCGGAACGCACGATTCGCCCGTTGGCAAGAACGTGTACGACGTCGGGCACGATATAGTCCAGAAGCCTCTGATAGTGGGTAATCAGTAACAAGCCGTTATCGGTGTTGCGAAACCGGTTTACCCCCGCGGATACGGTCTGAATAGCATCGATATCGAGACCGGAGTCCGTCTCGTCCAGTACCGCGAGCGTTGGTTGCAACAAGAGGAGCTGCAAGATTTCGTTGCGTTTTTTCTCGCCACCTGAGAAACCTTCGTTGACCCCTCGCTTCAGGAAATCGGGATTGAGATCGAGTTCCTCTGCGATCTTACGCACGGCCTTCATGAACTCGATGGCGCTCAATGGCTCTTCTTCCCTTGCCGCCGCTTGCGCATCCAGGGCGGCTTTCATGAATTCCATGTTGCTGACCCCGGGAATTTCCACGGGATACTGGAAGGCCATAAAAAGCCCGAGATGTGCTCGCTCTTCTACTTTGAGATCCTTGAGTTGCTCACCCTTGAAGTGAATTGTCCCTGACGTGATCTGGTAGCCAGGACGACCAGCAAGAACGTTGGCGAGGGTGCTTTTCCCTGATCCGTTAGGCCCCATGAGGGCATGCACTTCGCCAGCTTCGATCGTGAGACTCAAGCCGTTGAGAATCTTTTGTCCATCAACGGTGACGTGTAAATCGTCAACCTCGAGCAGCTTCACCCCACCGCCCCTTCCAGGCTCACTTCAAGGAGTTTGCTGGCCTCAACTGCGAACTCCATCGGCAATTTGCGAAACACTTCTTTGCAGAAGCCGTTGACAATCATGCCGACCGCTTTTTCTGGATCGATGCCGCGTTGCTGACAAAGAAAGAGTTGGTCGTCGCTGACCTTGGAAGTAGTCGCTTCGTGCTCGATGATCGCTGAAGCATTTTTACTTTCGATGTAGGGGAAAGTGTGCGCACCACAGTTACTGCCGATGAGTAGCGAATCACACTGCGTATAGTTGCGCGCACCAATTGCGGTAGGGGAGGTGCGTACCAGGCCCCGGTAGGTGGAATTGCTTCTACCGGCGCTGATACCTTTCGCGATGATGGTGCTGCGGGTGTTCTTACCGATATGAATCATCTTCGTCCCGGTGTCAGCTTGCTGGTAGTTGTTAGTGAGTGCCACGGAGTAGAACTCGCCGACACTGTGATCTCCGCGCAGTATTACGCTTGGATATTTCCAGGTGATGGCTGAACCGGTTTCGACCTGCGTCCAGGAGATTTTTGAGCGGACGCCGATACACGCACCGCGTTTGGTCACGAAGTTGTATATGCCACCTTTGCCGTTTTTATCACCCGGGTACCAGTTCTGCACGGTGGAATATTTGATCTCGGCGTCGTCCAGGGCAATCAACTCTACAACGGCTGCGTGGAGCTGGTTTTCGTCTCGCATCGGGGCGGTACAGCCTTCGAGATAACTCACGTAACTACCGGCTTCTGCGATGATCAGGGTGCGCTCGAACTGCCCCGTATTCTGGGCGTTGATACGGAAATAGGTGGAAAGCTCCATCGGGCAACGCACCCCCTGGGGGATATAGACGAACGAACCATCACTGTAAACGGCGGAATTGAGTGCAGCGTAGAAGTTGTCCTTGCGGGGAACCACACTACCGAGGTACTTACGCACGAGTTCAGGGTGAGTTTGGACGGCTTCGGAAATTGGGCAGAACACGACTCCCGCTTCCGCCAACTTGTCTTTGAAGGTTGTGGCAATAGAAACGCTGTCGAACACGGCATCCACGGCGACCAGGGGCCGAGCCTCAGAGCCTGTCAAATCGGACGCTGGGTCGGAGGATGTGTTTTTAACAACGCCAGCGAGAAATTCCTGCTCATGAAGTGGAATGCCGAGTTTTTCGTAGGTGCGCAAGATCTCCGGGTCCACCTCGTCCAGGGAACGGGGCCCGTCGGCTTGGCTTTTTGGCGCCGAGAAATAGGAGATGGCGGAGAAGTCGATGGGCGAGAAGTGCACGTGGGCCCATTTCGGAGGGGTCATCTCCAGCCATCCGCGATAGGCTTCGAGTCGCCAATCGGTCAGCCAGGCTGGCTCGTCTTTTTTCGCTGAAATGAACCGCACCACCGACTCATCGAGGCCGGGTGGTAAGGTCTCGGATTCGATATCGGTGACGAAACCAGCGTCATATTCGCGATCGACGAGGTTTTCGACAAAAGGATTGGACACGTAGATTCAGCCTGTATTTCTCTAAGGAGGTGCATTGTAACTGGAGGCTGCTTGGCAATACCAGAGTAATTTAGTCAGGTATTATCTCTGTGGAGAAAAACCATGTATTGCCGCGCAAGAACAACGAATCAAGGGTAACATCCGCAACTTTTCTCACAATGGTATTCTCAAGAGTATGCCGAAGCTGGAACGACTCCCCGAACCCAACATCTATCAGGCGTACGGGATTTATCTACTGGAGTCAAAACACCGTCTGATCCGGCGATTGAAAAAAGCCCATCAGCCCTCTGTACATGGCCACAAGACCTGGAATGCGAGTTTCCTGTTGATGGACTATCTGCAACACGAACCTCTGGCAAGAAAAGTCCGGGTACTCGAGGCTGGTTGCGGCTGGGGTCCAGGAGCCATCTACTGCGCATCGCGATTCAAGGCCAAGGTAACCGCGGTGGACATCGATAGTGAGGTGTTCCCCTTTCTCGAGGTTTTGGCGGAACTGAATGATGTCAAAGTTACCCCATTGGTGAGCCGTTTCGAAAAATTGTCCACGAAACAACTCGGCAAATTCGACGTAGTGGTGGGCTCGGACATCTGTTTCTGGGACAGCATGGTCAAGCCGCTTTATCGACTAATAAACCGGGCAATGAAGGCGGGCGTGAAGCGAGTGGTCATTACCGACCCCGGTCGCCCAACCTTCTACGGGTTATGCGATTTATGCCGCAAGAAATACGACGTTAACCTGCAGGAATGGTACGCCACCGAGCCTAACCATGTGACGGGCGAGGTAGTGGATATTCGTCGCGAGTAGCGAACGCTTGAGACCGGACTATTGCGGTTATTTTGCTAACTCTCGTCGCCGATTAGAAAGGACTTTAATTGCCCGGCCAGGGTGGTGCAGGCTTGAGCTTTCACCCGTGCGATAAGCGGTATTGGCACCACGATCGCTGGCATATAGCTCTGGCCGGTGGCGTC
>SMWK01000067.1 GCA_004356895.1 Gammaproteobacteria bacterium | reverse complement strand
TAATCTATCGCGGGCAACGACTAGTGAACTGGGATCCGCTGCTCGGTACTGCGATCTCCGATCTCGAGGTGGATAACAACGAAGAACCTGGTCATCTCTGGCACTTTCGTTACCCACTGTCCAACGGCGCCAAAACACGCGATGGCAAGGGTTACCTCATCGTAGCAACAACAAGACCCGAAACGATGTTAGGTGATACCGCGGTTGCCGTGCACCCAGACGATGAGCGATATGCAGATCTGGTCGGGCAAACCATCATGTTGCCGCTCACCGATCGGGAAATTCCCATCATCGCGGACACACACGTGGACCCCGAGTTCGGCACAGGCTGCGTAAAAATTACCCCGGCTCACGATTTCAACGACAACGAGATCGGTGCTCGCCACAAGCTGGATGTGATCAATATTTTCACCGCTTCTGCCAGCATCAACGAAAATGCTCCCAAGGCTTATCAGGGGTTGGATCGATTCGAGGCGCGTAAGCTTATCGTCGACGATCTCGATGCACTGGGCCTGCTTGATGCAGTCGTTGATCACCGCTTGATGGTGCCACGCGGTGATCGTTCCGAAGCCATCATCGAACCCTGGCTCACGAACCAGTGGTACGTGAAGATTCAGCCACTGGCGGATCCTGCCATCGAAGCAGTAAAGAACGGTTCCATAGAATTTGTACCCAAGCAGTATGAGAACCTGTACTTCTCCTGGATGCGAAACATCGAAGACTGGTGCATATCACGCCAACTGTGGTGGGGGCATCGCATCCCGGCCTATTACGATGAGGCCGGTAAAATTTACGTTGCCCCGAGCGAGGCAGAAGCCCGCACCAAGTACGGATTAAGCGAAGCAATAACCCTCACCCAGGATCCCGATGTCCTGGATACCTGGTTCTCCTCATCGCTGTGGAGCTTCGCCACCCTCGGCTGGCCAGAGGAAACCGAGGAACTCTCCCGCTATCACCCCACGGACGTTCTCGTTACCGGACATGACATCATTTTCTTCTGGGTAGCCCGGATGATCATGATGACCCTCAAGTTCACCGGCGAAATCCCCTTCAAGAAGGTCTACATTACCGGAATGGTCCGGGACGCTGAAGGCCGGAAGTTGTCCAAGACCAAGGGCAACGGCCTCGATCCCCTCGACCTCGTAGACGGAATCAGCCTCGAGGACCTGATCGCCAAGCGCACCACGAACCTCACCCAACCTCAGATGGCGCCCGCTATCGAAAAAGCGATTCGCAAAGAGTTCCCGGATGGAGTGCCTTCATACGGAACCGACGCAATGCGGTTCACGTACTGCGCGCTCGCGAGCACCGGGCGTGACTTGCGCTTCGATCTCAACCGCATCGAAGGTTATCGGAATTTCTGCAACAAGCTGTGGAACGCTGCCAGATTCGTCCTGATGAACTGTCAGGAAGCCGATCTCGAGGGTGAGGTTTTGTTGAGCCTCGCAGATCGGTGGATCCTGTCGCGCAGCCATCACCTGTTGAGAACCTCCGAACGCGCCATCAATACCTATCGATTCGACCTCTACGCCAACGCGGTATACGAGTTCGCCTGGCATGAGTACTGCGATTGGTACATAGAGCTTACTAAACCGGTGTTATGGGATGAAGGCGCGGATCCGAAAGTCATTCGCGCAACACAGCATACACTCTTAAGCGTGCTCGACATCCTGCTGCGTGCGGCACACCCGATCATGCCGTTCATCACCGAAACTATCTGGCGCGAGGTGGCGCCGCTACTCGGTAATAATCATCCAACGATCATGCTGCAGCCGTTCCCGGAAGCTGATGAAGTCCTCGAGGACGCCGAAGCCGATGCCGCAATAACCTGGCTCAAAGGAGTCGTCGTCGGCGTTCGAAACATTCGTGGAGAAGCCAACATCAATCCTCGGCAAGCGGTTAACCTGTGTTTTCAAGGCGGCACCGAAACCGACCGGCAACTATCGGCCAGTACCGAAATGCTCTTAAAACGACTTGCCAAGATCGATGACATTCAGTGGCTGGATGACGATACGGAACCACCGCCCAACGCTCTGTCGCTGGTCGGCGATCTGAAAGTGATGGTACCACTTGGCGGTCTCATCGACGCCGAAGTGGAACGAGCACGACTCGGGAAAGAAATCGATAAAAAGGAACAGGAACTCAAACGCGTGGAAGGCAAACTCAACAACGAAAACTTTGTTGCCAAAGCGCCTGCAGAGGTGGTTGCCAGGGAACGCAAAAAGGCCGAAGAAGCAAGTGCGGCTCTCGCAACTCTAAAAGCCCAACTCGACTCTTTAAACGACCTGTAGTAACACCTTTCCGACCGTTTCATTGCTGGAGATGAGCGCGTGAGCGCGATCTGCTTCTGCGATGGGGATAACATTTTCCACGATTGGTTTGATCGTACCGGCTTCGAGACACGGCCAAACTTCTTTCTGCAAGGCATCCATAACCGACGCCTTGGCGGCAATCGGTCGAGCCCGCAAGGTCGAGCCAATAATGCGTAGCCGCTTCATCATCATGAGTCCAAGGTTGAGAGGTGTTTCCATGCCACCCATCAGACCGATCACGACGAGTCGCCCATCGGTGTTCAGACTCGCAAGGTTATCGGCAAGATAACCCGCCCCGACCGGATCGAGGATCACGTCCACGCCGTCACCACCAGACCAGTCCATGACGGACGTCCGAAAACTGCCCTGATGTCGGTCCCATCCCTCCTCTGCACCCAGCGCCTGACAGCGGGCAATTTTTTCACTGCTGCCTGCCGTAACGAAACAGGGGTTGTGGGTTGTTTTGCAAAGCTGGATCGCCGCAGTTCCAACCCCACTTGCACCGGCATGTAATAACACCCGCTCCCCGGTTTTGAGTCCCGCCTCCATATAGAGATTCAGGTACGCAGTGGCGAATACTTCCGGAATCGCAGCCGCTTCCAGCATCGTCAGCCCTTCGGGAATGGGTAACACCTGTCCCGCCGGAACGACAACTTGTTCCGCGTATCCACCACCGGCAAGCAAAGCACATACCGAGTCACCCGTGGCAACGCGAGTCACCCCCTCGCCCACTTCGAGCACCTCACCGGCACACTCCAAACCCAATATGGGACTCGCGCCGGGTGGCGGGGGATAGGCACCCTGACGCTGCATCAGATCTGCACGATTAACCGCCGTAGCGTGCACCTTGATGCGAACCTCGCCGACACCCAGTTCGGGTTCCGGAACGTCCTGCCAGATCAGATTTTTGTCTTCAACAACGATTGCTTTCATCACCATGACATCCGCATCTTGACCCCCTGGTCATGTAGGTATTGCTTCAGCTCACTCACGGTGTAATCACCGTAGTGGACCATGGACGCAACCAGGGCTGCGTCTGCCTTGCCGGTGGTGAGCACATCGTAAAGGTGCTCCGGTTTACCGGCGCCGCCAGATGCGATGACTGGAATACGCACAGCTTCTGCGAGCATCGCGGTGAGCGTGAGTTCGTAACCCTCACGCGTGCCGTCTGCGTCGATGGAGTTGATGACGAGTTCACCTGCGCCAAGCTTTTCACCTTTGCGAGCCCAATCCAATGCATCGATACCCATAGGCGTGCGTCCGCCATTGATTACGATCTCATAACCAGAGGGAAACTCATCACATCGTTCCACTCGACGAATATCCATGGACAACACGATGTTCTGATCACCAATGGCTTCAGCACATTCGCTGATGAGTTCCGGACGTTGTACGGCGGCGGAATTGACATTGATCTTCTCCGCCCCGGCAAGCCGCAAGTCAGTGGCATCCGCAACCGAGCGAACGCCGCCTCCGACCGATAAGGGAATGAAGACCTGCTCGGCAACCTTCTCGACGACATCCAGCATGATGTTGCGTTTGTCGCTGGAGGCGGTGATGTCGTAGAACACGAGTTCGTCAAGACCATCCGCGTAATATTCACGTGCTTTTTCAACTGGATCGCCAATATCTTTGGTGTCTACAAATCTGACACTTTTAGCTAGCTTGCCATCGCGCACGTCCAGGCAGGCAATCAACCGCTTACTCAACATGTGCCGTCCCAGTCTTTGAATCTTGCAAGAAGTCGCAGGCCCACCCGGCCACTTTTTTCCGGGTGAAACTGGGTGGCAAAGTAGTTTTCTCGTCCCACGGCACTGGCGAACTCCGATTCGTAGTCGGTGACTGCGTAGACGTTTGCCCGATCCTCCGGCTGGGGGAAGTAACCGTGCACAAAATAAAACTCATCGCCCGCCTCGATGCCTTCCAGCAACGGATGGGGTTGCAGCACGCGCACCTCATTCCAACCCATGTGCGGTATCTTCAGCTCCGGATCATCGAAACTGAAACGGCGTACATTACCGGGAATGAGGCCTAGGGTACGTTGATCATTCTCTTCGGAATGATCCAGCGAAATCTGCAAGCCCAGACAGATTCCGAGTACCGGGCGACCCGCAGCGATCACCTCTTTCAAAGCAACATCCATCCCGGTCCCGCACAAGCTTCTCATTGCGCTTCCCGCAGCCCCTACGCCGGGAAAGATAACCCGCGCAGCGTGCCTGACGCGCTCGGGATCAGCGGTGATTTCCGCATCGAGTCCCACCTCGGTACAAGCACGCTGCACACTGCGCAGATTTCCTGCGTCGTAGTCGATGATGACCGTCAACGTATACTCATGACAACTTGAGGGAGCGCGGATACTATCCCATCATCTCAGAAGCGTACAGATCCGCTCTTTTGGCGCACCGCCCTGCACAGAATCACTAAGAAGGAGAAGCCGTGTCGCGCGGGATTCTACTGGTCAATCTCGGCACGCCAAAATCTCATGAAGTGGTGGACGTTCGCCGTTATCTGAGTCAGTTTCTCATGGATCCCTACGTGTTGGACGTGCCATGGATCCTGCGGCGGATCATCGTCTCCTGCTTCATTCTCCCATTTCGGCCCGCGCGGAGTGCAGCGGCCTACGCCAGTATCTGGGAACCTGAAGGCTCACCCCTACTCTTGCACAGTCGCGCTCTGGAAACTTCGTTCGCAAATCATTTTCCTTTTGCCTGCGCACTTGCGATGCGTTATGGCGAGCCCAGCATCGAAAACAAGCTCGAAGAGCTTCGTGATCAGGGTGTTCGAGACCTGCTCCTCGTACCGCTTTATCCTCAGCATGCGAATTCCACACGCACGACGTCCATCGAAGCGGTACAGAAATGGTTATCCACAAACAAGAACGAGACGGAGGACATGAGAGTTCGCGTGCTGGCGCCGTTCTTCGACCGGCCCGGGTACATCAATTCGTTAGCTGCCATTATCGAAGAAGGCCTGACCCACCAGTGGGATCATTTGTTATTGAGATATCACGGATTGCCTGAACGACACATCACGCGCGCTGATCCAACCGGGAATCACTGTCTGCAATCCGACAACTGTTGCGCGAACCCGTCGCCAGCTCATGACACCTGCTATCGACACCAGAGCTATCGCACCGCGAAGTTGTTGGCCGAACGCCTGCAGATACCCGACCATCGCTATTCCGTGAGCTTTCAATCCAGACTCGGCCGATTGCCGTGGTTAACGCCGTACACCGACGAAGTGCTGCAGCAACTGCCAAGCCGAGGGGTCAAACACCTCGTCATCGCATGCCCCGCCTTCATCGCCGACAACCTGGAAACGTTGGAGGAAATCGGCATCCGCGGCAGAGCAACATTTCTCGCAGCGGGAGGAACCGAGCTTACGTTGATCCCCTGTCTCAACGACAACGCAAATTGGGTAAAGGCGCTCGCCCATTGGTGCCGGGAGTCTTTCGCGGAAGAATAAGTTTAATCAGATCTTCGCTGCCAACTCCGCCACAGCGCGGTAGAAGCTCTGGATCAACGGCTGTGAGAACATCGACTTGCGCGCGACGAAACGCACCGGTCGGTTAAGACCGACTCCGTTCAGGGGAATCAATTTACCTTCCGGGATACCCAAGGTAGCAGCAACTCCAGCGGGGATGAGACCATGACCAAAACCCGCCAATGCCATTTGCGCCACGGAGAAAAACGACTCCAACGATACTTCGCGCTTTAGATGCAATCGTTTGAGATCATCTTCGATCGAACGCCAGGCACCCGAACGCGATTCGATGGTGATTACAGCAAGCTCATCGCCAATCTTGTAGTCAATGTTCTCAAGTGCCGAAGGAACGATGACCAGTGGTTCGAGCCGTACAACCTCGCTTTGCAGGTCCATGTCCGCATCCGAAGAACCTGTACAGAGCCCAACCATGTACTCCCCCGACCGGATACGATCTAAAACCACCGGCGAGCGTTGCGCATGAAATATCAATTCCACCTCCGGCATTTGCTCTCGGACCTGAGCAAACAACCGTGGACCCCAACTGGCGAGTATCGCTTCGGATACGCCGAGGATGATCTGGCCCTTGCGCAAGGCGTTGTCTTCGAGAAACACGCCGCGCAACTCCGAGATCAATGGAGTGACCTTCTCCACCAGTCGGGTTCCGTGGTGAGTGAGCACCACACGCCGGCCATGGCGTTCGATGAGCGCTCGGTCGTAATATCGTTCCAAAGTCGCAATCCGCTTGCTCACCGCCGACTGAGAGATCTTCAGGACCGTGCCCGCCTCCATCATGGTACCGGTCTTGGACAAGGTCACGAGTGTTTCCAGATTTTCGATCATGAAATTCTTCTTTCCAAATTGGCGACGATCATATTCCTTATATTCGCTTTTTTCATGGATTGAAACAGGGCTCAATTCACTTGAAGCCGCGGATTTTCAGTAGAACCGTATGATTTTGAATCTCGTCATCCTGCTCAGCGTTCTCGCCACAAGCATCTTGTCAGGCATTCTCGGTATGGCGGGTGGGATGATTCTGATGGCCATTCTGGTCTCGACGGTTTCCGTCGCGGCAGCCATGATGATTCACGGGGTAGTACAGGCAACTGCCAACGGTTCTCGTGCCTGGTTTCTGCGCCGCCATATTCAGTGGCGCATCCTACCGGCCTACCTGCTCGGCTCAGGCGCAGTCCTGGGCCTGTTTAGCGCAATTACCCTAGCACCCAACTCCGCCGTCATCCTCATTCTAGTGGGCTCGTTCCCATGGCTTGCCCGAGCGAGCCCCTATGTCTCGGGACTCGACATCAAGCGTACGCCCACCGCATTTACCTGCGGGGGTGTGGTCACTGCAGCGCAACTTCTCGCAGGCGCTTCAGGACCGCTGCTGGACGTTTTTTATCTCAACACACCGCTGAATCGTTATCAGATCATCGCGAGCAAGGCGATCACCCAGACGATCGGACACCTGATCAAACTCGTCTACTACGGACTCATCATCGGCGTGAGCGAGTCGATACCGCCCTGGTTCTATGGCATTGCGATGTTAACTGCGGTTCTCGGAACCCGGATTGGTACCCGCTTACTGGGGAAATTCAACGATGAATCGTTTAAGGCCGTGAGCGGTTGGGTGATCCTTGCGATAGCTTCAGCCTGTATCGCCAAAGGCGTGTTGGACCTCGCGCTATCAGCTAGTTGAGGGTTTGACTACAAACAATAGATCCCCTGTATTCACCTGCTGACCATTGCTCATGTTGATACGAGTGACCTCAAACTCAGTCGACCCATCGTAAAGCTCTGCATCGACGTTGAAATCGGCCAACGTCAACGGGGTGAATATCTTCATCGCCTCCAGTTGGCACAACGTATTACCGACGGAAATCTTGTCACCTACTGACACGAATTGCGGCTCGCTGGGTGTAGGCGTTATGTAGAAAATTGCGGTGGTTGGTGATAACACCTTGAGCTCATCGCTGTCTTCGATCTTGATAGCCGCCAGATCGATACCCGCTAGCTGTTCGCCCGCTGCGCGCTCTATC
>SMWK01000066.1 GCA_004356895.1 Gammaproteobacteria bacterium | reverse complement strand
AATCATCCGCTGGGTCAACCAGGCTTTCTCTATATAACAAGGGTCGTTGGCCGCATTCAGAGTCTGCGCCACATCGACCGCATGCAGTGTTTGCCAGGTCAACTCATTACGATCCAGCGTCAGGCAGCAACTGGCAAACAGTGCCAATAGTAGTGCCACCGGCACGCGCGCAGTTCGGTAAGCTGATCGTATTGCCGAAAGGTACGCCGATGGAACACGGCGAGAGTCGGTTTTCTGAGGCATGGGGTTTCCGATTTCTTAAGCTCGGGCAGTCATACTCGCCAAATTGGCGGCTAAACACTGTCGCCCGTTGTTAACCGAATTGTTCGCCACACGTAGAAAAAGGTGATTAGCCTCACACAACTCCCCTATGATCCTGCCGTTATGGCCGGTAAAAAAGTCACCAAAAAGCTCGCGCTGATTTTCATCTTCATCACCGTACTGCTCGATGCCATCGGCTTCGGGATCATTCTGCCCGTCCTGCCCGAACTCGTCATGGAAGTTACCGGCGAGGGCCTTTCTCAGGCTGCCAGATACGGCGGCTGGCTGATGTTCCTGTATGCCGCGATGCAATTCGTGTCGGCACCCGTTATGGGCAACCTGTCGGATCGTTTTGGCCGCAGACCGGTGCTGTTGTTTTCTTTGGTGGCGTTCGGGCTCGACTACCTGTTGATGGGTTGGGCTCCAACCCTTAGCTGGCTGTTTCTCGGACGTTTCATCGCGGGGATATCGGCTTCGACATACGGTATTGCCAACGCATACATTGCCGATGTATTTCCTCCCGAGGAACGCGCCCAGAATTTCGGACTGTTGGGCGCGGCATTTGGCGCTGGTTTTATCATCGGTCCGGTCATCGGCGGCTTCCTCGGAGAGCTTGGACCTCGAGTTCCTTTTTACGCGACTGCGTTCATCGCGTTCGCAAACGCACTGTATGGGTTCTTCCTGCTGCCGGAGACACTCAAAAAAGAAAACCGCAGGCCTTTCGAGATCAAGCGCGCCAACCCAATCGGGGCGATGAACCAGCTGGGTAAGTACCCCGTCGTCATCGGGCTTGTGGGCGCCAACTTCCTTTATCTGCTCGGCCATCACTCGCTACCCGCAATCTGGTCTTACTACACAATCGAAAAGTTTTCGTGGAGTGACAGCGACATAGGACTTTCGTTGGGTGCTGTTGGTGTTTTGATGTTGTTCGTACAGGGGTATCTGATCAGGCTGGTCATTCCTAAATTCGGTCCAGAACGAGTGGCCTATATCGGGTTGGTATTAACCACCGTGAGCTTCGTTGGCTACGCACTTGCGCCAACTGGATGGGTCATGTACGTCTTCATCATCTTCGGTGCCGGTCAGGGATTTGTGGGTCCTGCCGTTCAGGCGCTTGTGTCTGCTCGAATTCCGGCCGACAGCCAAGGAGAGCTGCAAGGTGCGATAGGCAGCATCGGCAGCCTTGCCTTGATCCTGAGCCCTCCCATCATGACTCAGCTCTTCGGCTACTTCACCGAAGCTGGTGCCCCCGTTTACTTTCCTGGCTCAGCATTCATGGCTGCTGCGATCCTTACGCTCTTGAGTCTGGCAGTATTCACGAGAGTGCTGTTTCGAACGGAAACAATCCAGCAGACCGGCTAACCTGTTTTGGGTACTATCCGCGTTCACATTTTCCAGTCCACTGACAGTGCCTACTCAAAAATTTCAATACCGTTCTCAGCAGAGTTTTAACACGCTCACAGGGTTCGCCCAGTGGGTAACAATCAGGACGAGTCGATGGGGTTGGTGGGCAATGCTGGCAGCCGGGTTGTTCCTCGGTTCCACCGCATACGCAAACGAAGCCATTGAACTATTTGAGCAGGTCGCGCTCAACACCCCTGCGCTCGACGAAACGCAGTGCAGTTACACCACGATTGGCTTTTCCGAGGACGGTGTGCTCGAAGAGCGGTTTACGGCGGAAGCGACTGATGCCTGGCAACTGATTAAGGTGAACAGTACCAGGCCAAGTGCGGAGGCAATCGAAGATTACGCTGACGCCGCAAAACAACGCCAACGGCGTAGCCATCCGTTGGCGTTCGATTTAGCAAAACTCGCCCAGATGGATTCGTTACAGATGCCAGCAGAAGATGCCGAAACGGCTACCTTTACTTTTCTCCTGCGGCCCGATGAGGAACGGGAAAATCAGGAGTTTCTCGAAAAGATGTCCGGTACGCTCATCGTGAGCAAAACCGAGTTACGGCCGCTCACGTTCATCCTCGAAACCTCCGAGCCCTTCTCGCCAGCACCCACATTCAAGATCAAACAGTTCCGCCAGGAGATGACGTTCCGATACGATGAGACGCTCTTGACGTCGGTTGTGGCGGAGATCAAAACTCATTTTCGTGGCAAGGCGTTTATTTTCAAGACCATCAAAGACGATCGGCTGGTAAAGTTTTCCGACTACAACTGCCACTAAGGCAGCCGCTCAGCTGCACCGTCCTGCCGATGTGAATCCATCTGTCATTCCTTCTATGCAATTCTCCGATCGGGGGGGTTAAGAGAAACTCGAAGGTCGATCGGAATCCATTAGCAATAATTCTTTATTATCAATTAGTTATTTAATCTTTCTCGAAATAGTATAAATAGTCTTTCAGACGTAGTTCCCTTACAAAGGAGAACTGGTTAACAGCGCCCGGAATCGTATCGGCTAGTCTTGTCAGCGAGTTATTTTACCCGGTGGCATATGGAAGGCATGCAGAGCAACCAGGGGTTGGACAAGCTGCCCATTGAGCGGCTCGAGTTCGGCATGTTTGTCACCAAGCTGGACCGTCCCTGGCTCGAAACAAGCTTTGCCATTCAAGGCTTCTACCTGAGAGACAAAAGAACACTCAAGCGCCTGGTAACCGAGTGTACCTTCGTTTACGTGGACCCGCTTCGTTACAAAAGCCAATACGCCATGCCGAAGCTACGGGTTGTCGTTGCTAACGATTCCCCTCGAGCTGCACGGAACAATCTTTCGAAAACGAGGTTAAGGCACATAACGCCCGACGCGCCAAAGGTCTACGAAGATCAGGTGGAAACCAATGACGAACTTGTGCCTGCGCGTACTTCAATCGACGATGCAGTCGCAATTCTCGAGCCCATTATTAAAAAAATAAGAACAGCCGGTTGTCTTGAAATCTCGCAGATCGAAGCCGCGGTGACTCCGCTCGTCGAAAGCGTGCTCCGCAACAAAGACGCGGTTGCTGCGCTTCTTCGCATCCGTTCTCTGGATGACTACACATACTCTCATTGCATTTCCAATGCCGTCTGGGCTGCCATTCTCGGCCGGCACCTCGGCTACACGGTCAAACAGATCAACAAGCTGGCTATGGGATGTGCTCTGTTGGACGTTGGGAAAGTATGTATTCCCCAAGAACTGCTGATAAAACCCGGTCCACCCACTGAAACGGAGTGGGAAATCATTCGTGAACACGTCGCCGCCGGACTTGTCATTCTCGACGCTTCAAGTGTTACCGATCGGGACCTTGTGACGATGGTTGCCATGCATCACGAGCGCTATGACGGGTCTGGATATCCCAACAATCTCGAAGGACCATCCATTCCAGCATATGGACAGATCGCTGGGATCATCGATACATACGATGCGATGATCACCGAAAGACCATATGCCGCGGCGTTATCGTCTTATGACGCAGTAAACAAACTGCACCGGAGCGCGGACGTGCTCTTTCAAAAGGAGCTCGTCGAGCAACTCACCCAGGCGATAGGCGTTTTCCCGACCGGCACGGTCGTGGAACTGAACACGGGTGAAGTGGGTATCGTCACGGCGCAGAATGCAGATCGTCGCCTGCGACCGAAAATCACGCTGATGCTGACAGAAACCAAAGAACCGCGAGTACAACCCATCATCACCGATCTCAAGGATTTGGATACGGACCATAACAAGGCACCTACGGTCTGGATCACGAAAGAGCTGCCACAGGGCGCTTACGGCATAGATGCCGCTCAGATCATCGGCTGAGGCATCTTAAGCCTGGGCCTCACCGACGTCGGAATCCCAATAGAGAGGCCTTAGCTGTATTCGGATGACCGAAGTATACGAGTCGCGATTCGTCATCTGTTGCCATTGCAAGTATCACCTCCCGATCCCCAGCGAGATTCACAACTTCGTCGCAGGTAAGTTCAACCTCCACCAGGTACTCGAGGAGTCGCTTACCTAACGTATGCAGATGCATGGGTACCTGGCTCGCGCCAATCAGCGTCCTGGTACCGCAGGTCGCAACAAACGTACGAAAATACTTCGGGCGTTCTAAATCGCGTTCGGAAATATCGAGCTTGCCTTCCTCAACGATGCCAGGCCCTACTTGTAACGCCGACGTGAACATACCAATGTGGTACTCACGACTGGCGACTACGCCAAGACCTTCGCTGCGAACCCCAAGAATACGCGTGTAGCCATAACGCTGTAACTCACTGAGAACCGAACCGTTCATCTGCAGCAAGCCCACCGGCGATAGGGAGTTCAGTTCCGACACGAAGCCGCTACCGATGATCAGGCGAAGATCGAAACGCGCCATCGCGTCGCCGGCGGTTACGCCTGCACGGGCGTTTTGCCCAACACCCACCAGCAATGGTTCGAACAGCGCCAGATCGATTTCAAACACGATCATGGACGGTTTGCCGTCAAGGTCGATCAGATGAGTCCTGATTCCCGGTTCTTCGGCTCGTTTGAAAGCCTCGAAGAGTTCCCGAGGAGCCATGGTTTGCTCAAGAGCAGCGGAAGCGATCGGCAGAAGAGATTCACCGGCAGGAACGCGATTGGCAGACTCGCGCGCTGACACGCTAAGAACTGATTTACTGCTATCGCATCCAGAGAGGACCGCAACCAGCACCACAAACACCGTCCAAGCAAGTCTACTCAGCAACTTCACCACCAACCCCAGTGACCTGCGCTCATTATGACATTGCAACGGTTCATGAGTCCCTAAGTAGTCTGAATTTGAGGGTACAATTCCGGGTTCAAGATGTTAACCAAACTAGCGAGCGCTCAATGGCAGCCATTTCTCTTTCGCGCATTCTGAAATTCTGGGCAGAGCAAAAACCAGACGACATCGCCATTTACCACGAAGGAACAACGGTCACCTGGGCAGAGCTCGAAGCGCGCTCAAACCGCCTCGCGCGTGCGTATGGGCATCTAGGTGTCGGCTTCGACGATTTCGTTACGATCGCCTTGACTAACAGTATCGAATTCTTCGTGGCGTGTTACGCCACCTGGAAGCTGGGCGCCACACCGCAGCCGGTTTCCGCGAAGCTGCCAAAATTCGAACGCGACCAGATCATCGAGATCGGCAAGCCTGTGCTGGTGGTCGGCGTTGCCCCCGGCGAGCACGGCGAAGTGACAACACTCGCCTCGGGGTTTGCACCCGACCTGTCACTTTCTGACGAACCGCTGGAAGAACTCACAGCCACCTCTTACAAAGCCATGACCTCCGGCGGCAGTACGGGCCGGCCTAAGCTGATCGTCTCGAAACATCCCGCTGTAACAGATCCAGACGCTGAAGTTCTGAATTTCCAGAAAGAAGGTTCGGTGTTGATTCCCGGACCGCTGTACCACAACGGCCCGTTCATGTGGGCGATGGCCGCGCTCGGAAAAGGCAATCAGGTCGCTATCACCACGCGTTTTGATGCCGAACAGACGCTGCAACTCATCGAGTCACAAGCCGTCGACACGATCTACATGGTGCCTACGATGATGCAACGCGTCTGGAACCTGCCAACAGAAGTGCGATTGCAATACGACGTTTCTTCACTTCGTACGTTATGGCATCTCGCCGCCCCTTGCCCTGTCTGGTTAAAGGAAGCCTTCATCGACTGGCTGGGGGCTGACGTCATCTGGGAACTTTACGGCGGCACGGAGGGTACGGGTTCTACCGTTTTGGATGGCGTTGAGTGGCTCGCGCACCGCGGTTCCGTCGGTAAGCCGACGTCGATCTGCGAAATGAAGATCGTTGGCGCAAACGGCGAAACCTTACCCCCGGGTGAAATCGGCGAGGTATTCATTCGCCCGAAGAGTGGTGCCGGTACCACGTATCGTTATATCGGCGCCGAAGCCAAGACGATGGCGGATGGTTGGGAAAGCCTCGGAGATATCGGGCATATGGACGCAGACGGTTACCTGTTTCTGTCCGATCGACTCACTGACATGATTCTCTCTGGTGGTGCCAACATCTATCCAGCGGAGGTCGAGGCGGCAATTGATGCCTGCGCAGGTGTACGTTCGTCAGCGGTTATCGGTTTACCTCACACGGATCTTGGCAGCGTGATACACGCCATTGTCGACACGCCTGATGGGAACCTGACCGAAGAGACGCTGCTCGATCATCTGGCAGAGCGCCTGGTGCGGTACAAGATTCCACGAACGATCGAGTTTGTCAGCGAACCGCTGCGGGACGACGCGGGCAAGTTAAGGCGCAAAGCCCTCAGAGAAGAGCGCCTGTAAGTTTGGGGTCAAGTTGCTGGTTCAGTGGATCGCTATCGGGTTGATGATCATCTGAACTGCTCCGCGCACCTTGGCCTGTCCCAGGACAAACAGGAATTCGTATGCCCCGTCACGCACCAACGGACCGGTATTCATGGTCTCCAGTATGTAAATGCCGTTTTCCTTCAGCAGGATCACATGACCTTGATAAGGGCGATCGGCAAACTGAGGTGGCACCACGTCGACGCCCCAGGTATCCGCCCCTACGGCCACCACGTCGAGATCCGCCAGGTATTGCGCCACCTCCTCCGATTGGCCTGGTTCGGCGGCTACCCACGCGTCGGGATCCGACTGTAGCTTGGCATCCGTCCAACCCGTATGGAACAAGACGACATCCCCTTTACGAATTGGCGTGTTCTGACGTTTGGCGACCGCCTTGACGTCTGCAACCGTAAAGAACTTCCCGGCTTCCATTACATCGACGCCAAAATGACTCGCCATATCCAGCACTACTCCACGTGCGACTATCGGCGGCACCTTTTCGATACCAAGTTTGGTCAGCCCAGTTAACTCCGCAAAATCTTCAGAGCGGTTGCAGTTGTAGTACATACCATCAGTACCCAGATGGCCGAGTCCGTCGATCTGCGAGCCGATGCCAAACCAACCAAAAAACACATCGTCGTTATAGGTGTTGATACCCAGCGGCCGCGCACCTTCCTGCTGTCCCGGTTGCACGACCATCAACGATAGGCTGCGAGGGGGAAATGCCGGCGTGTTGCTGTCAATGGTGATACCAAGACTGTAAGTCTTACCGGTTTTGATGAGTTTCGAAGCCTTCAGCACGGTTTCCGGGGAGATGAGATTGACGTTGCCAATTTCATCGTCCGGACCCCACTTGGACGGCTGACAGGAATCTTCGGCCAGCGTCCCGGCTTCAGCCAGCGTCCCGGCTTCAGCCAGCGTCCCGGCTTCAGCCAGCGTCCCGGCTTCAGCCAGCGCGCTCCCGGCGCTGATAAAAACAAGAATACCCACGATTTTCTGTAACATGATGCCCCCTTACGCTGTTCTGTTCTTCGTCTTGTCGACACCCTACCTCAGACCAGCCGTCTGGGAAACGGTGCAGATCGGCTATGTAATCAATCCTTCCAATGTTTTACATTGATGGGTAGGGTCCAGCAGTCTCTAACACGCGCCAAAACAAACCCCAGTAAGATAAAAATAACAAAGTTGAGGACGCACCCAATGCAAGCCGTAGTAGTCGAGTTCAGCCACTCATGAGCTCTGAATCAATTATCTTCACGGGCGTCGCGATCTATCTGGTGGTCATGCTCATCATCGGGCTGTATTCAGCAAAACGCGCTGGAACCGCCGCCGATTTCATCGTGGCCGGACGCCGAATGCCAATCTGGATCTGCAGTGTCACGATAATCGCAACCTGGTTTGGCGGCGGAACCATGATGGGCGCCTCAGGCGCCGCTTATGAAGGTGGGCTGCTTGGCGTAATTGCAGACCCGTTCGGAGGAGCGCTGGCCCTGTTCCTCGTTGGTTTTTTCTTCGTCCGTATTTTCCGCCGCTTGCGACTGCTGACATTTATCGACTTTTTCCAGAATCGATATGGTAAAACCGCCGCAACTATTGCCGCCATTGGATCCATTTCCTCCAACATCGGATGGACCGGCGCTTTGCTGGTTGCATTTGGTTTCGTCTTCCAATCACTGACCGGGATACCTATGGAAATAGGGATTCTGGGTGGCGCCGTCGTCGTTTTTATCTATACCGTGGCGGGTGGCATGTGGGCTGTTGCTCTTACAGATTTTGTCCAGATGGTCGTCATTGCCATTGGGCTGGTAATGCTTCTGGTGGTCGTGCTCATCGATGTGGGCGGTTGGGGGAATATTGGACCCCATCTACCCGAAGATACATTTCGCATGGTCCCCTTGGAGAACGCTCCGGGGATCTGGCTGACCTATTTCCGTGCCTGGGTGATATTCGGGCTGGGTGATGTAACCGCACAGACTCTATTGCAGCGCGCGTTTTCAGCAAAAAACGAACAGGTCGCGCAGAACTCATTCTATCTGGCGGGTTTCGGGTACTTGTCACTCGGGATGATTCCCGTAACGCTCGGAATCATCGCAAGTGTAACGATGCCAGGTCTGACCGATCCGGAAACGGTGATTCCGGAACTCGCCATCGCGCATCTGCACCCGGTGCTGATAGCAATTTTTGTCGGTGCGCTGCTGGCTGCGATCATGAGCAGCGCAGACAGTGCACTACTTGCTGCAGCAAGCGTATTCAGTATCAACATATTGCCGTTGTTCAAGCCAGAAGCATCTGATCGACTGAAGCTCATTGCGACACGGGTTGCCATACCGCTGTTTGGGTGCATTGCAGTATATGTCGCTCTGGAAGTACAGGTTGTCTATGACCTGATCCTGGATGCCAACTCGGTCATATTGGTCTGTGTCACGATTCCATTCATCGTTGGTATCTGGTGGCCGCGAGCAAATCGGACCGGAGCATTAGCCTCTATGGCAATGGGGTTCCTGACATGGTTTGCGACGATCCTGTTCGCGCCTGAGTTGCCGGGAGATCTACTAGGGCTGATGGCCGGACTGGTTACGGTCCTCATCGTCGTCCCGCTCACACAGCAGATCGATCCACCCAGGCGGTTGCTGAACAGTGACGGCGAGGAAGTCGAATTCAAAGACCGTCTCGGGACGCTCCCGCTGTTCAAACGGGCCGAACCCACGACAGATACCGCGAGGTAGGCGTGTACCCCGGGACGGTGAACTTGCGGGTAGGAGCACCGGCAGGCGCTTGGTTCGGCCGACCGATCCTAAAACTCCTCCCAACCATCTTGGGCACTGCCGCCTGAATCGCTGTGACCAGGAGAGATGAGTACCTCAGCTACCGGTGGAGACGGCGCTGACAGCCCGCTGGCGCCAGGCGACCCTGAGACAATGTTGAAGAATGATGCCTCCTGACTCAATTTCGTCGCCTGCTCGCCTATCGACTGGGCAGCTGCGGAAGCTTCCTCGACCATGGCGGCATTCTGCTGCGTTGCCTCATCCATCCCTGCAATAGCATTGTTCACTTCCTGGATACCTGCGGCCTGTTGCTGACTCGCCGCCGCAATCGCCGTCACGATCTCCGAGAGCTCTTGCACACCTTTAACGATTTCTTCAAGCGTCTGACCCGACTCGTTGACCAGCTTCGAACCCTTGTTGACGCTATCGACACTATCGTCGATCAGGGTTTTGATTTCTTTGGCTGCCGTTGCGCTGCGCCCGGCCAGGCTTCTAACCTCGGAGGCAACCACCGCGAAGCCACGGCCCTGCTCTCCGGCACGCGCCGCTTCCACCGCTGCGTTGAGTGCCAACAGGTTAGTTT